>CAZKQE010000043.1:0-12351 GCA_964554725.1 uncultured bacterium | reverse complement strand
TGCGCGCAGCAGCTTCGCCTGCGACTCCGAGGAGAGGTCGCCGATCTCGTCGAGGAACAGCGTGCCGCCGTCCGCGCGCTCGAGCCGCCCGACCTTGCGCTGGAGCGCCCCGGTGAAGGCGCCCTTCTCGTGCCCGAACAGCTCGCTCTCGACCAGGTCGCGCGGGATCGCCGCGCAGTTCAGCTTGACGAACGGCTGGTCGGCCCGCTTCGAGAGCCGGTGGATCGCCTCGGCGACCAGGTCCTTGCCGACCCCGTTCTCGCCGGTGATCAGCACCTTGGCCTGCGAGGGGGCGACGCGCCGCAGGTCGGCGATGAGGGCCGTCATCGCCGGGCTGCTCCCGATCATCCCGAGGTCGCCCGCGGCGCCGGACGGGGCCGGCGCCGGGGCCGCCCGGCGCAGCTCGGTGAGCTGCGCCGCCTGCGCGAGCACCCCCAGCAGGTGCTCGGGGTCGACCGGCTTCTCGATGAAGTCGAACGCGCCGCGCTTGAGCGCCTGCACCGCGGTGGCGATCGTGCCTTCGCCCGAGACCATGATCACCCCGGTCTGCGGGGCGCTCTCGCGGATCGCGACCAGGGCGTCGAGCCCGCTCATCCCCGGCATGTGGACGTCGAGCAGCACGGCGTCGAAGGCGCGGCCCGCGAGCGCGGCGAGCGCGGCCGCCGCGTCCGGGGCCTCGTCCACCGCGTGGCCCTCGTCCTCGAGCACGCCGCGCAGGGCGCGCCGGATGCGCGGGTCGTCGTCCACCAGCAGCACGGTGAGCCGGGCGCGGGCGCTCACGGGCGCGGCGCCTCCGGCGCCGGCGCGACCGCGAGCGGCAGTCGCAGGCACGCCGCCGCGCCGCCGCCCTCGCGGTCCACGAGCGTCACCGCGCCCCCGTGCCGGGTGGCGATGTCGCGCACCAGCGAGAGCCCGAGCCCGCTGCCGCGCAGCTTGGTGCTCACGTAGGGCTCGAACAGGCGCGCGCGCACCTCGGGCGCGAGCCCGGGGCCGCGGTCGAGGATCTCGACCACCACCTCGGCGCCCTCGCGCGCGGTCCGCACCTCGACGGCGCCGCCGTCCGGACTCGCCTCGCAGGCGTTCAGCAGGAGGTTGTGCACGGCCCGCGACAATAGCAGGCGGTCGCCCGAGACGGGGAGCGGCCCGGCGGCCGGCGCGAGCACCACCCGGCGGCCCTCGGGCTCGTGGAGCCGGGCCGCCTCGGCCACCACGGTCGCCAGGTCGAGGCTCTCGAAGCGCGGCTCGGGCAGCCGCGCGTTCTGCGAGAACTGGCCGGCGAGCCGTGTCAGGTCGTCGAGCGCCAGCGCCATCGCCGCGAGGCTCTCCTCGACCGCCGTCCGATGGGCGTCGGGGACCTGCTCGGCGCGGCGCCGCATCCGGTGCAGCGAGAGCCCCATCGGCGTGAGGATGTTCTTGAACTCGTGCGCCAGCCGCCGCGCCACCTCGCGCCACGCCGCCTCGCGCTCGGCCTCGGCCAGCGCGGCGCGCGCGGCGGCGAGCCGCGCGGTCATGGCGTTGAAGCGCTCGCCCAGCGTGCGCAGCTCGCGCGCGCCCGCGGGCGTGACCCGGGTCTCGAGGTCGCCGCCCGCCACCCGCTCGAGCGCCTCCTCGAGCCGCCTGAGCGGCCGCGTCATGCCGCCCGCGAGCGCGGTGGCGGCGAACAGCGAGATGCCGGTCAGCGCCACGACCAGCCCCGCGACCAGCAGCAGCCAGTAGGTGCGCGAGACGTCGCGCAGCACGCCGAAGCGCTGGTAGAACCCGACCCCGCGTCCGACCTGGTCCACGCGCTCGAAGAAGTCGGGCGGCACCCGCATGCCGGCGGCGAGCGCCCAGCGGCCCGCGCCGTCCGCCGCGCCGGGGTCCGGTTCCAGCGCGGCGGCCGCCGCCAGCGCGCCGGCCGCCGAGTGGATCGGCTGGCCGCCTTCGAGCGCCGGGCCCAGCTCGTCGGCGAGGTCGAGCGGCGCGGGCGAGAGCACGCCCTCCGGGAGCACCTCCTCGACCAGCCGCCAGCGGCCGCCCTCCTCGCGGTAGAGCTGGAGGAAGTCGAGCCCGGCCGCCCGCAGCCCGGCCCGCACCGCGGTGCGGCGCGCGACCCCGAGCGGGGCGGGGGGGAGCGCGCGCGCCCAGTCGCGCGCCTGGGCCTGCGCGGTCGCGTCCATGCGCGAGAGCGCGGTGCGGCTCACCTCCAGGGCCGAGGCGAGCGAGCGGTCCACGCCCGGCGTGTTCCACAGCTCGAGCGAGCGCGAGAGCCGGTCGAGGGTGAACGCGGTGAGCAGCGCGATCGGCACCAGCGCCAGGGCGACGAAGGTGAGGAACAGCCGGGCGCGGAGCGTCACGGGCGACCCCGGCCGCGGATCACGCGGCCGGCGTGAGCCCCCCGAGCTGCCCGCACGCCGCCCAGATCTCGCCACCCTGGGTGTGACGCACGGTCACCGCGGGGGCGATCGGCCACAGGCGCCGCGCGAACGCGTCGACCGATTCCGGGCTCGGGCGCCGCCATTCGAGCCCCGGCACCGGATTGTAGGGGATGAGGTTGATCTTGCTCGGCAGGTCGCGCGCCATGGCGCCGAGCCGCACCGCATCCTCGTCGCGGTCGTTGACGCCGGCGATCAGCGTGTACTCGAGGGTCACGCGCCGGCCGCTGCGCAGGCCGTACTCGCGGGCCGCCGGCAGGAGCCGGTCGAGCGGCCAGCGCCGGTTGATCGGCACCAGGCGCGTGCGCAGCTCGTCGGTCGTGGCATGGAGCGAGACCGCGAGCCCGAGCGGCAGGCCCTCGCCGGCGAGCCGCTCGATCTGGGGCACGATGCCGCTGGTGGACACCGTGATGCGGCGCGCGCCCAGGTTGAGCCCGCGCGGGTCGTGGAGGATGCGGATCGCCTCCAGGACCGGGCCGTAGTTGGCGAGCGGCTCGCCCATCCCCATGAACACCAGGTTGAAGCGCTCGTCCTGCCAGCGGTGGTGGTCGCCCATCGCCATCACCTGGGCGACGATCTCGGCGGCGGTGAGGTTGCGCTGCAGCCCCATCAGGCCGGTGGCGCAGAAGGTGCAGCCGAGCGCGCAGCCGACCTGGCTCGAGAGGCAGAAGGTGAGACGCTTCTCGGTGCGCATGGAGACGCTCTCGACGCGTGCCCCGTCGGCGAGCCGCAGGACGAACTTGTGGGTCATCCCGTCGCGGGTGCCGTGGACCGAGTCGACCGCGGGCAGGTCGAGATGGCAGAGTGCGGCGAAGCCCTCGCGCAGGCGGGCGGGCAGGTCGGTCATCGCGCCGGCATCCCGCCGGCGGCGGCCGTAGACCCAGGCGTAGATCTGGTCGGCCCGGTAGGCCGGCTGCCCGCGCTCCGCCAGCCGGCCGGCCAGCGCGGCGCGGCTCAGTCCGTAGAAGTTCGGGACGCGCCCGGACTCGCTGATGCTGGAGGTGGCAGGCATGGAGGCTCGCGGGGGATCGTCGGTTCGCGCCCACGCTAACAGAGGCATGAACTTGCGGTCAACGGTCAGGGATGATATGCACCCCCATGCAATGAATCGACCGTCCCCGACGCCGCGTGCACTCATGGCCTGCCTCGGCGAGCCGTCCCGCTTCCGGCTCGCCCGGGAGCTGCTCGACGGACCGCGCTGCGTGACCGACCTGGCGGCCCGCGTCGGCCTCTCCCAGTCCTGCACCACGCGCCACCTGCAGGTGCTCGAGCGCCGGGCCGTGGTGCGGGGAGCCCGCGACGGGAAGCGCATGCTGTACCGGCTCCGCGACGACGACCCGGCGCTGCGGGGCGTCCTCGACTGGGCGCTCGGCCAGGGCGCGCCACCCGCCCCGGGTCCGCGGCCGCGGAGCTCGCGTGCCGTCCGGGCGCCGGGGGAGGTGGCCGGACGCGCGCCCGGTCCGCCGCCGACGGCGCCCGGCGAACCCCCCCGGGCGGAACCCGGTCCCGCCGCCGGGCCGGACCCCGTCCCGTCCCCCACCGGGGATCCGGCGCCGCGCGTACCGCGGCCCGAGTGGACGCCGCGGCCAGCGGGGCGCGGCCGGGACGCCGAGATCGAGGACTTCCTGCTATGAGGCGGCCCGGGGAACATATGCGTGTCGGTGCAATTGATATCGGCAGCAACTCGGTGCGCCTGCTGGTCGCCGACGTGCCGCCGACCGGGCGGCTGGTGACCGTGGCCCGCGCCGGGGAGTCCTGCCGGCTCGCACGGGGCCTGGACCAGACCGGCCGGATCGAGGGTGAGATGGCCGAGCGGGCCGCCTCGGTGGCGGCCGAGTTCGCCCGCCGGGCGCGCTCGCTGGGGGCCGGACACACGGTGGCCGGAGCCACCGCGGCGCTCCGGCGCGCGGCGAACGGCGCGGACGTCGCCGCGCTGATCGGGGCCCGGACCGGTCTTCCGGTCCGCATCCTCACCGGCGAGGAGGAGGCCCGGCTGGTCTACGAGGCGGTGCTCGCCGGTCTCGGGGCGGCGGCACACCGGAGCGCCTGCGTCGTCTTCGACCTGGGGGGCGGCAGCACCGAGATCGTGAGCGGCGTGGACCTCGCGGTCGGCCGCTGGGTGAGCCTGCCCCTGGGAGCGGTCAATCTGACCGAGCGGTTCATCCGCAGCGACCCGCTGAGCCAGGACGACATGGCGGCGATCGAGGCGGAGGTGGACCGCTATCTTATGCATGAATGTGCATACATGCCGGAGGCCGCGCCGGTGCTCGCGGGAGTGGGGGGTACCGTCACCGTGCTGGCGTCGCTGGACCGCGACCTCACCGCCTACGATCCGGGACTGATCGAGGGCTGGCTCATCCGCGGGGAGCGGCTCGAGTCCCTGATCGAGCGCGTCGTCACCTCCACCAGCCAGGCCCGCGACGGGTGGGTGGTGCTGGGGCGCGGCCGGTCCGACATCGTGGTGGCCGGGGCGCTGGTGATCCGCCGGCTCGCGCGGCGCTTCCGCTCCAGCGGGCTCGTGTGCTCGACGCACGGTCTGCGCTACGGCCTCGCCCGGCTCGCGGCCTCGGAGTTCCCGGGACCCCGGGGGGCGGCCACCCGTCCCCCGGCGTAACCCGACCCGCGGCTCGGCCACCCGGTCCCGCCCGGCCCCGCGCCCGGGCGGGCCGGGCCGAAGGCCACCGGGCCCCGCGCGGGACTCGCGGCGGGATCGTGCGGACGCCGCCGGCCCACTGCGGGCGCCCTCCGCGCAAGGGGTTGCGCCGGCCCGCCGCGACGCTCCAACTTCCCGATTGACGCCCGCCCGAGGCCGGGCGGATACTTCCGGTGGCGCTCAGGTTGGTCCCCTTCTTCACCAGCAAGACTCCGATCCGCACCGCACCTTCTGGTTCGGCGGAGACCGTGGTTTGTGCTCACCAGTGGTGGAGGGAGCGTGCAGCGCATGAATCGCCATCGCACCAAGCTCCTGGTCACGCTGGTCCTGTTCACACTGGCGGCGACCAGCGCCTGGACCACATCGCCGGCCGATGCTCGCGGGCTTTCCGGCCCGGGAGGTTCGAGCCATGTCAGCGCGATGCGTCCGGGCGCGGGACTCGCAGCCGGGGACCCCGATGCCGGCCAGGGCGTCATCCCTCCTCCTCCGCCTTCCCTCAAGCAACTGCGTGGGACGCGGGGCGTGGAGACGGGACGCACCGGCCTCATCGACTGGGTTCGATGGACCGGTAGGATCTGGGCGACGCTGAACCTGAGAGCCGCGCGCTAGTCCGGGAGTCCGGACTCGCGCGGCGATCGTGAACGTCGCGGACGGGCGTGCCGGGACCGAACCTCCGGTGCGCCGAGGTCGGGTGTCGCAACACAGAGGGTTCGAAACGTGCATCGAGCGATCCCCCCCGATTCAGCTCATGCCAGCCTTCCGCCGGCGGAAGGGGTGCAGCAGCGTGAGGCGGTCGGCGACCTGCACTTCGCCGCCGACCACTTCGCGGGCGCGATCGACACCTATCGCGCGGCGCTCGCGGCCCTGCCGGAGCGGGCGCCCGAGGAGCGCTGCCGCCTGCTCCTGCGCCTCTCGCTCGCGCACTACCAGCGGGGCGACTACGACGAGGCCCTGGCCTGTCTCGCCGACGCGCGCGCGACCGCCGCGCCGCTCGCCGACACGGTGCTCAACGCACGGATCGCCGGCGAGCTGGCCCACACCCTGACCGCGGTCGGCCGCTACCGCCGGGCCCGGCGCTACGGCCGCTACGCCTACCAAACGCTGCGGAACACCGACGACCATCGCACGGTGGCGCGGGCCGGCGTTTCGATCGGGCTCTGCTACGCGCGGATGGGGGCCGCGACCGAGGCGATCGAGTGGCTGCAGAACGCCGCCGCCACGTTCCGCCGCATCGACGACGCCGACGGGCTGGTCACGGCGCTCAACAACCTGGGGCTGGTGTACAAGAACCTGCGCGAGTGGCGCGAGGCGACCCGGCTGCTCGAGCAGGCGCTGCGGATCGACGAGCGCGCCGGGCTCTACGCGCGCATGCGGGCGCACAACCAGAACCTGGGCCTGATCCGCTACTACCTGGGGCAGTGGGACCTGGCCGAGGAGAACTTCCGCCGCGCGATGCAGATCTCGCGCGACACCGGGCACCTGCAGGGCGAGGCGCAGGCGCTGCTCGCGCTCGGCCGGCTCGCCCGGCGCCGGCGGAAGTTCGAGCTCGCCGACGAGCAGTTCCACCGCGCGCTCGAGCTGGCGGACCGGGTCGGCGCCCGGCGCGAGACCGCGCTGGCGCGCGAGTTCCTGGCCGAGGTGGCGCTCGACCGCGGGCATCCGCTCGACGCGCTGGCGCTGCTCGAGCCGGCGCTCGAGGACGCGCGGCTCTCGGCCCCGCAGGGCGACCTGATGATGGAGCTGGAGAGCCGCGCCGGCCTCGCGAAGCTGCAGCTGGGCCGCCTCGACGAGGCGCACGCCCACCTGCAGCGCGCGCACGCGCTCGCCGGGCGGCTGGGCGACCGGCTCGAGCAGGCGATCGCCGAGCGCGGGCTGGCCCGCCACCACGCGCTGCGCGGCGATGCCGCCGGGCTCGAGGCGCGCGTGCGCGCCGCCGCCCTCGGCTTCGAGGACCTGAGCGAGCACTACGAGCTGGCGGCCACGCTGGCGGCCTGGGGCGAGTTGCTCCTGCTGCTCCCCTCCGGCCAGCGCCTGCGGGTGCCGATCGAGCCGGTGGCCGACGCGGCCCGCCGCGCCGCGGTGCTGTTCCGCGAGCTGGGCGTGGTCTCGCTGGCCGCCGACGCGATGCTCACGCTGGCGCGGCTCGAAGCCGAGCGCGAGCACTTCGACCAGGCGGTCGTGCTGCTCGAGCAGGCGGAGCAGTGGCTGCGCGAGGTCGGCGACGCCGTGGCCGAGGAGCGCGCCGCCTCGCTGCGCCGTGACCTCGAGCAGCAGTACGTCGCGGTCTCGCTCTCGAGCTGCAACGAGTTCCGGGCGCTCGAGGAGGCGAACCGGCTGTTCCGCGACACCGCCGACATGGACGGCCTGCTGTCGCAGGCGGTGAAGCTGGCGGTCGAGCACGCCGGCGGCGACCGCGGGTTCGTGGCGTTCAGCAGCACCGGCGGCCGGCTCGACGTGGTCGCCCAGCACGGTCTGGGACGGGACCGCGCGCGGCGCATCCTCCAGACCATCGAGAGCCTGGTCGGCTATCGCACCGCCGACTCCGGCCCGCTCTTCTCGAGCCGGGTCGCCGACGACCCGCGGTTCAGCGGCGCGATCGCCGGCGCCCTCGAGAGCGTGGGCTCGCTGGTGTCGGTGCCGCTGAACTTCCCCTCGCAGGCGGTCGGGCTGGTGTACGTGGACCGGTTCAGCGACAGCCTGCTCGGGGCGTTCAAGCAGCGGGAGCTGAACCTGCTGGCGGTGCTCGCGAACAGCGCCGCGGTGGCGATCGTCGAGGCCCAGCGCTCGCTCCTGCTGCAGGAGAACCAGGTCCTGCGCAAGCAGCTCAAGCCGACGCCGGGGATGGAGCGGGTGATCAGCCAGTCGCGCGAGATGGCCGACATCCTGACGCTCATGTCGAAGGTCGGGAACAGCTCGGCCACCGTGCTGTTCATGGGCGAGACCGGCACCGGCAAGGGCCTGCTGGCGCAGGTCGTGCACGAGATGTCGAACCGGCGCGACCGGCCGTTCGTCCAGGTGAACTGCGCCGCCCTGCCCGAGCCGCTGCTCGAGAGCGAGCTGTTCGGCTACGTGCACGGCGCCTTCACCGGCGCGCTGCGCGACAAGACCGGGCTGTTCGAGGAGGCCGAGGGCGGCACGATCTTCCTCGACGAGATCGAGAAGGTGCCCGAGTCCGTCCAGGCCAAGCTGCTCCACGTGCTGGATCGCGGCGAGATCCGTCCGGTCGGGGCGACCCGCAACCGCACCGTGAACGCGCGGGTGATCTGCGCGACCGGCTGCGACCTGCGCGAGCGGTTGAAGGACGGCCGCTTCCTCGAGGACCTGTTCTACCGGCTCAACGACATCACGGTCCGCGTGCCGCCGCTGCGCGAGCGGCGCGAGGACATCCCGATCCTCGCCCAGTACTTCCTCGGGCAGTTCTCGCGGCAGATGGAGAAGCCGGTCGCCGGCTTCGCCCCCGAGGTCATGCGCGTGTTCCTCGCCGGCGAGTGGCGGGGGAACGTCCGCGAGCTGGAGAAGACGGTCAAGCGCATGGTCGTCCTCGCCGACGAGGGCGACACGCTCGGGCTCGCGCTGCTCCCCGACGAGCTGCGCGAGGACGTCGCCCACGACCCGGTCCGGCCGACCAGCCGTGTGCTGCGGAGCAACGTGGCCCAGCTCGAGCGCCGCATGATCGCCGAGGCGCTGGAGCGCGTGCGCTGGAACAAGGCCCGCGCCGCGCGCGAGCTCGGCCTCAGCTACCCGACGCTCCTCTCCAAGATCCGCACGCTCAAGATCGAGCGTCCGCGCGACGTCTGAGCCCCGCCCGGGGCGGGACGCGATCCCATCGCGTCAGCTTCTTGTCACGCGACCCATAAGAATTGTTGATAGCGAAGGCCGCTCCCCGGCGTCACTTACGGGGCGCGCCGCCGGGCACGCACAATTCTTTCGGATTCCGCCGGGTGCGCGGCCTCACCACCACTGTCACCCTCCACCCGGCCGGGTGGCGCAAGACCACCACCCATAACACGTTATCCAATTGTGTCGCGGTCGTGACTCCCATGGCACGCGGGGTGCTCTATCACCTGTCCGGAGGGGGGGACCTCCAGTAGGGCTACAGAAGATCAGTCGCAGCACGAAGTTTCTGGGCTAGCCGGTAAAGTTCGGGCACAGGACGAGGGTACGAGCCCCGGTCATCTCGACAACGCACCTGCCTGAACAACCGGCTAGCCTGGAGTTAGCGCAGAGTACGCCTCCCTGGGAAGCGGTCGCGAGCGGGAGGCAGCCGGCGACGGGAATCGTCTCACCCGGTCCAGCACCACGTCGTCGGACCCGCTCCACACCCGCCCCGGGGATCTGAAGACACCGGCCATTCGCGTCCGGGCCAGGCACTGGGGGATGTTCCGGCCACGGATTCGAGTCTCCTGGCCGGTGTCTTCAGTCTCTTCGCTCCCGCCGTTCCGCCCCGGCCGGCGTCGCCCGCGCCCGGTCCCGGTCCCCGCGGCTGTGGCGGCCACCGCACACCTGCGTCGCCCCCGCACACCCCCCGGCGCCCCGTGCGTCCCCGGGCCGGACCGGAGCCCCACCGCCAACCTTCTGGCGTTCAAGCGATAGCGACTTCGGGCGCGCGGCGCACCGCGGCTCGATGCGCATGGCACATCGCTTGCCCTCGAGCAGGAGCGGGGCCGGCAGCGAGCCGGCCGTCCAGTTCGAGGAGGGGTGCCATGCGCGGTCTCGCGATCGTCCTGCTCATCGGGGCCGCGACCCTTTCGGGATGCCGCAACGACCCGACCGGGCCGCGGGACCTCACGCCGCCCGCCGCCCCGCGCGGGCTCTACTCGGTCACCGGCGACGGCGCCGTCTACCTGTCGTGGCTCGACAACACGGAGCGCGACGTGGCCGGCTACCGCATCTACATGTCACCCTGCGCGAGCGGCCCGGGGTGCCCCTACGACCGGATCGGCAGCACCACCGGCACCCGCTTCACGGTGACCGGGCTGGCGAACGGCGTCACCCGCTTCTACGCGATCGCCGCCTACGACTACGCGGGCAACGAGAGCGACCTCACCTACGAGACCATCTTCGACACGCCGCGCCCGGAGGGGTTCGGCGCCCGGCTCTCGAGCTACCTCACCACCCCCGGCGGCGCCGGCTGGGACTTCTCGGCCGCCCGCGTCCGCGCGTGGGACGACCCCGCGACCGACGTCTACTACGGGCACAGCGGCTCGACCCTGCTCGTGTTCGGGCGCGACGACGCCTTCTCGCAGACGGACATCCAGGACGCCGGATACGCGGCCACCCTGGATGCCGTAGACTATGCCCCGGACGGCGGCTGGTCCCCGACCGGCACGGCCGAGCTGATCCCGGGCCACTGCTACGTGGTGTGGACGCGGGACAATCACTTCGCGAAGTTCCGCGTGAACCGCCTCATCGTCCAGCCCACGGGCCCGCCGGTGGTCGAGATGGACTGGGCCTATCAGGTGGATCCCGGCAACCCCGAGCTGCGGGCGCGGCCGGTGCGCGAGGCCCGCGCGGCGCCCGCCCCGGCGGCTCCGACCCCGTGAGGACGAGACGATGCGCTGGACCGGTTGGGTGGCGGTGGTCGCGGGGCTCGCGGTCGTCGCCGGGTGCGGGTTCGGGTACCGCTCGATCGGCGTCCAGGCGCGCTTCAGCGCCGCCTCGCGGCCGGACCCGTCGTACTTCTGCTACGACTGCCACGGCTACCGTTACTTCGACCCGTACTACGACTTCTGCGACGGCGAGGGGTTCCGCTACCGCTGGGCCGACCATCCGCGGTCGCTGATCGTCTACCGGGACCGCTACGTGCGGATCAAGTCGGCGCACCCGGACTACGGCCGTTACCGCTATCGCAGGAACTACCGGTCCGACGAGAAGTACCGCTCGCCCCGGGACTACGAGACCTGGCGGAGCCGCGAGAAGGCGGAACGACCGCCCGAGGCGGCCCCGGGCGAGGCGAAGGAACGCCGCAAGCAGGGCGGGCGCGACCCGGAGAGGAAGCAGAAGGACCAGGGTGACAGGCGCAAGGGCCCCCGCGACGGCGCGTCGCGTCCCACCTTGCCGGGAGGCACGACATGAGGACGAGAGGATGGTGGGTTCCGGCGCTGCTGTTCCTGCTGCTGGCCCCGGGGAGCGCCGCCGCGCGCGGGCTCGAGGTCGAGGTGTGGACCGGCCGCGGCGACGACGCCGTCTACCAGCCGGGCGAGCGTCTCGAGGTGCGCACGCGCGCCACCCGGGACGCCTACCTGCTGGTGTACGAGATCGACGCCGAAGGCTACGTGCGGCTGCTCTACCCGTACCGCGGCGGGAGCGGCTTCGTCGAGGGCCGGCGCACCTACACGGTGCCGCCCGAGCGGGCCAACGTGGACCTGGTCGTCGAGCGCGGCCAGGTGGGACAGTGCTACGTGGTGGCGATCGCCTCGCGCGAACGGTTCCGCGACCTGCCGTGGTACCTGCGGCCCTACGACCTGCACGCGGAGAACGTCGGCTATGAAGGCATGGTCGACGACGAAGAGGGCATCACCTCGGAGGGGCGCATCGTCGGCGACCCGTTCGTCGCCATGGAGCGGATCCGCCGTCGCCTGGTCGCCGCCGCGGACGACCCCGACGCCTTCGCCACCGGCTACGCCACCTACTACGTGCACGAGGCGGTCCGCTATCCGCGCTACCTCTGCTACGACTGCCACCGCCCCGGGCGCTGGTCGTGGTGGGCCGGCTTCGACCCCTACTACACCCACTGCAGTGTGTTCGACTTCCGCGTCAACTGGAGCTGGGGCTGGGGACCGGGCTACTGGTTCGGTCACGTGCCCTACTACTGCTACGTGGTCCGCACCGACTGCCCGCCGTTCTACTCGCCGTGGCGGAGCGGCCGCGGCTGGTTCTCCTCCTGGGACGGCTGGCGGCGCTGGAACTCGATGTGGGGGGACCACCTGGTGCGGTTCAAGAGCGACCCGCCGCGCGGCTACGTCCCGCCGTCGCGCTACCCGGACCGCGGCAAGTGGCGGGACGGCTCGGTCCCCCCGCCGCCCGGGCTGGTGGCGGTGGACGTGCGCAAGGGACGCGAGGGGTTCCGGCCGCGGATGATCACCGGCCGCGGGGGGGAGTCGAGACCCGGCGAGCCCGAGACGCGCGAGGGAGGCTCGCGCGGCGAACGCCCGGGGCGCAGCTTCGACCGGCCCGGGGGCGAGCGCGCGCCCGGCCGCGATGTGACGGACCGCCGCGAGGGCGGTCGCGAACGGGGCGCGGTCGAGGACCGGCGGGAGCGCGGCAGCGCCCCGCTGCCGCGCG
>CAZKQE010000042.1:0-12522 GCA_964554725.1 uncultured bacterium | reverse complement strand
TCGACGACTAACATGTCCCCGGCCGCACCCATACAGCCGCTCGCCGGCGTCAGGGTTCTGGATTTCAGCACGCTGCTGCCGGGGCCGCTGGCGACGCTGATCCTCGCCGAGGACGGCGCCGAGGTGATCAAGATCGAGCGTCCCGGCAGCGGGGACGAGACCCGCGCCTGGGGACCGCCGTGGCTGGCCGGGGCGGACGGGGGCGAGACCGGCGAATCCGCGTACTACCTGTCGGTGAACCGGGGCAAGAAGTCGGTCACCGCCGACCTCGCCCACCCCGGGGCCCGCCGGCTGGTGCAGCGCCTCGCGGCGCGCGCCGATGTGCTGGTCGAGAGCTTCAAGGTCGGCGACCTCGCCCGGCACGGCCTCGGCTACGAGCAGGTGCGAGGCGACAACCCCGGGATCGTGTACTGCTCGATTACGGGCTTCGGTCAGGACGGCCCCGACGCCGGGCGACCGGCCTACGACCTCGTCTTCCAGGGCCTCGGCGGGCTGATGAGCGTCACCGGGCCCCCCGACGACCGTCCCGGGGGCGGCCCCTGCCGGGTCGGCGTGGCGGTGACCGACATCGTCACCGGCATGTACGCGAGCCTGGCGATCACGGCGGCGCTCGCCCACCGCGAGCGCACCGGGCGCGGCCAGCATCTCGATCTGGCGCTGCTCGACACCATCGTCGCCTTCAACGCCAATCCGATCCTCAACTACTGGTGCTCCGGCCGGGTCCCCGGGCGGCACGGGAACGCCCACCCGAACATCGTGCCCTACCAGGCGTTCCGCGCCCGCGACCGCGACCTCATCCTGGCGGTCGGCAACGACCGGCAGTTCGCCGCCTTCTGCCGGGTGGCGGGGCGGCCGGACCTGGCCGACGACCCGCGCTTCCGCACCAACCCGGAGCGCGTGCGCCACCGCGCGGTGCTGGTCCCCGTCCTCGAGACGATCCTCGGCGCCCGCGCGTGCGCGGACTGGATCGCGGCGCTCACCGCCGCGGGGGTCCCGTGCGGACCGATCCACGACCTGCGCGAGGTGTTCGCGGACGCGCAGGTCCGGCACCGCGGGCTCCGGGTCGAGGTCCCGCACCCCGACGGGACTCCGCGGCCGACCGTGGCGAGCCCGATGCGGTTCTCGGAGACCCCGGTCTCGTACGCCGTGCCCGCCCCGCGGCTGGGCGAGCACACGCGCGAGGTGCTGGCCGGCATCCTCGGTCTCGCCGACGAGGAGCTGGCGGCGCTGGAGGCGGACGGGGCGATCTGAGCCCCGGGCCGCCGCCGGGGTCCGCGCGCGGGACCGCGCCGGCTGGGGTATCCTGTGCCCCGCGCGCCGCGGACGGCGGCGCACGGGACCACGGACGTCCACCCGCAGGAGGCGAACCGGATGCCGCAGCTCCCCTCGTTCCACGCCGGGGCGGCGCTCCTCATCACGATCGTGGTCTTCGTCCTGTTCGCGCAGGGCCGGATCCGCATCGAGCTCGTGTGCCTCGGCCTCATCGCGGTGCTGGCGCTCGGGTTCTACTTCTTCCCCTTCGAGCGGGCCGGGACCTACACCGGGATCGAGCTGGCGTTCGGCGGCTTCGGCCACGAGGCGCTGGTGGCGATCTGCTGCCTGATGATCCTCGGCCGCGGCCTGGTCGTGACCGGGGCGCTCGAACCGGCGGCCCGGGTCATGGCACGGCTGTGGCGGTTCAGCAAGACGCTCGGCATGCTGTGCACGCTGGCGATGTGCATGTTCCTGAGCGGGTTCGTGAACGACACGCCGATCCTCATCCTCACCCTGCCGGTGCTCCTCAACCTGGTGGGACGCGCCGGGGTCCCCGCCTCGAAGACGCTGATGCCGGTGAACAGCGCCATCCTCATCGGCGGCACCGCGACCGCGATCGGCACCTCGACGAACATCCTCGTGATGTCGATCGCCGAGGACCTCGGGGTGCCGCCGATCGGGGTGTTCGCCTTCGCCGACATCGTCGCCACCGCCGCGCTGGTGGCGTTCCCCTACCTGTGGCTCATCATGCCGCGCCTGCTGCCGACCAGCGACACCGGCGTGGCGCAGGCGCCGCGCGAGTACACCGCCGTGCTCCGGCTCACCGCCGCGGCGGTGGGCGAGGGGAAGCCGTTCGGGAAGCTCGTCCAGCGCATCGGCGGCACCGCCAAGGTCACGGGGCTGGTGCGGGGGCAGGCCGTGCTCGGCCTCGCCGATCCCGCGCTCGTGGTGCTGCCCGGGGACCGGATGGAGATCTCCGGCGCCATGGACGACCTGCGCGAGGCGAGCGAGCTGATGAAGGCGCCGCTCGCGGACGAGCGGCTCATCGAGGCGGTGCGGGACGAGGCCGAACGCAGCAAGCAGGACCGCCAGCTCGCCGAGCTGGTCATCGGCCCGGACTCGCCGTTGATCGGCGAGCCGGCCGACGCCGACCGGATCGCCGATCGGTTCGGCATCGTGGTGATGGGCTCCTACCGCTCCGACATCACGCTCCACACCTCCGTGCAGCGCGAGTCCGCCGGACGCCTCCAGGCCGGGGACCTGCTGCTGGTGCAGGGAACCCCCGAGAGCCTGGCCGAGATCGAGCGCAGCCAGCGCGTGATGCTGCTCGGCACCGCGCAGGACCTGCCGCGCACGGCCCAGGCGCCGCTGGCGGTCGCGATCGTCGCCAGCGCGGTGCTGCTCGCCGCGTTCAAGGTGGTGCCGATCGCGATCGCCGCCCTCGCCGGCACCATCGCGATGCTGGTGACCGGCTGCGTGCGCTTCGACCGGCTGGGGCGCGCCCTCAGCGCCGAGGTCATCGTGCTGGTCGCGGCGGCGATCGCACTGGGACGCGCGCTGGTCGAGACCGGCGGGGCGGACTGGCTCGGCACCCTGTTCGCGTTCGGGCTCGGCACGGTCCACCCGGCGGTGGTGCTGGTCGCGCTGATCGCGTTCGCCACGCTGCTCACGAACTTCGTCTCGAACGCGGCCGCCGCCGCGGTGGGGACGCCGCTCGCCGTGAGCCTCGCCACCAAGCTCTCGCTGCCGCCGGAGCCGATGGTGCTCGCGGTGCTGTTCGGGGCCAATCTGTGCTACGTGACCCCGGTCGCCTACCAGACGAACCTGCTCATCATGGGTCCGGGCGGGTACCGCTTCAAGGACTACGTCCGCGCCGGGCTGCCGCTGGCGATCATCATGATCGTGACGCTCGCCTATCTGCTCGTGCGGCGCTACAACCTCTAGCCGCGGCCGGGAGGAGGAGGCATGGAGACCGGTCACCCCTGGTGGGACACGCCGCTGTTCCAGGGGATGAACGTCACCCCGGGGCGGATCGCCCTGGCGATCGCGGTGTTCCTGGCCGGGCTGCTGATCTCGAGCTGGCTCCAGCGCCTGCTCGCCCGCGGGACCGCCGGCCGGCGCGTGGACGCGGGCGCGCGCTACTCGCTGGGGCGGCTCCTCCACTACGGGGTCGTGACGCTGAGCCTGGTCGCCGGGCTCACGGTCGTGGGGCTCGACATCCGCTCGGTCGCGGTGGTGGCGGGCGCGCTCGGGATCGGCGTCGGACTCGGGCTCCAGACGATCACCGCGAACTTCGTCTCGGGACTCATCCTGCTGTTCGAGCGGCCGATCCGCCCGGGCGACCGGGTGTCGCTCGGGACCAGCGAGACCGACGCGACCGGCCAGGTGAACGGCTACGTGCGGGCGATCCGGCTGCGCTCCACCCTGATCCAGACGCTCGACAACATCCTGCTCATCGTCCCGAACGCCGACCTGGTCGGCCGCACGATCGTCAACTGGTCCCACGGCGACCCCAAGATGCGGATCCGGCTGGGGATCGGCGTGGCCTACGCGAGCGACCTCGATCGGGTGCGGGAGGTGATGGCGGCCGCCGCCCTCGAGCACCCGGGCACGCTCAAGGAGCCGGCGCCGGAGGTGCGGCTGGTCGGCACCGGGAACTCGTCGCTCGACTTCCAGCTCCTGGTGTGGATCCCCGACCCGCGCGAGCGCGGCCGGGTCGAGAGCGACCTGCGGCTCGACATCGTGCGGCGCTTCCGCGCCGCCGGGATCAGCATCCCGTTCCCGCAGCGCGAGGTGCGGCTGCTCGGCGACGCCGCGGGCGACGGCCGGGCGGCGCCGCCGCCGTCCGCCTGACGGCGGTCGCGTCGTCGAGCGGGCGAGTGGCGGCACGGAGGATCGCGAGGACTGCCGCGTTGGTGCTGCGACGCGCGGCGGTGATGGCGTAGAGTCCCCCCATGACGCTCACCCCCGGCATCCCGACCGGCACCCGGCTCGGTGGCTACGAGATCCACGCCCCGCTAGGCGGCGGCGTCATGGGCGTGGTATACCGGGAGTTGGACACGCGCCTCGGTCGCGAGGTGGCGCTCAAGCTGCTCCCGGACGCCTTCGCGCGCGACCCCGACCGCCTGGCCCGCTTCGAGCGCGAGGCCCGCACGGTCGCCGCGCTCAGCCACCCGAACATCGTCGTGCTCTACTCCGTCGAACAGGCGGGGGAGCGTCGCTTCCTGACGATGGAGCTGGTGCAGGGGCGGACGCTCAACCGAGTCGTGGGCCAGGGCGGCCTTCCGGTCGAACGGGTGCTCTCGCTCGGGCTCGCGGTCGCCGACGCGCTGGTCGCCGCCCACGAGCGCGGGGTCGTCCACCGGGACCTGAAGCCGGCCAACGTCATGGTCACCGACGAGGGCCGGCTCAAGGTGCTGGACTTCGGGCTCGCCCGACCCGCGGGAGGGGGTCCGGGATCCGACCTCAGCGGGGTCCCGACGCTCGATGCCCCGCTCTCGACCCCCGGGATGGTGCTGGGCACCGTGCCCTACATGGCGCCGGAGCAGGTGCGCGGCGAACCCGCCGACGCCCGGACGGACCTGTTCGCGTTCGGCACGCTGCTCTACGAGATGAGCACCGGGCGGCGGCCGTTCGGCGGCCACACGTCGGCCGACATCGCCACGGCCATCCTGAGGGACGCGCCCCCGCCGCTCGGCCGCACGCGCGTGGACCTGCCCGCCGACCTCGAGCGCATCGTCGGGCGCTGCCTCGAGAAGGCGCCGGGCGCCCGCTTCCAGAGCGCGGTCGAGGCGCGTGATGCGCTGCGCGAGCTGCGTCGCTCGCTCGAGCGCGCCGCGCTCGCGGCCCCGGCTCCCGGCGGACCCGTCCGTTCGCTGGCGGTGCTGCCGCTCCAGAACGTCTCGCGCGATCCCGCCCAGGAGTACTTCGCCGACGGCATGACCGAGGCGCTCATCTCCGAGCTGGCCCGACTCCAGGCGCTGCGCGTCATCTCGCGCACCTCGGCGATGAAGTACAAGGGGGTCCAGCGGGCGCTCCCCGAGATCGCCCGCGAGCTCAACGTGGACGCGATCCTCGAGGGCTCGGCGCTGCTGGTGGGCCACCGCGTGCGGGTCACCGTGCAGCTGGTCTCGGCCGGATTGGACCAGATGCTGTGGGCCGACCGCTACGACGGCGAGATCGAGGACGTGCTCGACCTGCAGAGCCGGATCGCGGAGACGGTGGCGAGGGAGATCGCCGTGAAGGTGAGCCCGAGCGAGGAGACGCACCTGGCCCGGCGCCGGGCCGTCAACCCGGAGGCCCACGTCGAGTACCTGAAGGGGCGCCACGCGGCCGAGGCGACCTCGCCGCAGGCGATCGAGCTGAGCCTGCGCCACTACCAGCGCGCTCTCGAGCTCGACCCGGGGCATGCCGCCGCCTGGGCCGGCATCGCCCACGCGCACCGCGTGCGCGCGGGGCGCGGGATGGCGCCGCCGGCCGAGGCCGGCGAGCTGGCGCGCGCCGCCGCGCAGCGGGCGCTCGAGCTCGACGACTCGCTCGCCGACGCCCACGCCGCGCTCGGGGAGGGCGCCGCCAGCGATCGCGACCTGCCGGCGGCGATCCGCCACCTCGAGCGGGCGATCGAGATGAACCCCGGGCTCACCGGGGCCCACACGAACCTGGGACGGCTCTACTACTGCGCCGAGCGGCATGGCGACGCCCTCGCCTGCATGCTGGCCGCCCTCGGCACCGACCCCCTGTCCATGATCGTCCACACCTGCGTCGGCGATGCCCTTTACTACGCAAGGGAATACGATCACTCGCTCGAGTACTACCGGAAGGCGGTCCGACTCGACCCGCGGTTCGACGGCGCCCACACCGACCTGGCGCGTTCGCTCGAGGCGTTGGGCCAGTTCGACGAGGCGCGGCGCGAGTACGAGGAGGGCCGGCGGTTGAGCGGCGGCGTGGCCGGGCCTTCGTTCGGGCTGGCGCACCTCGAGATCAGCAGCGGCAACCCGGACGCCGGCCGCCGGATCCTGGGCGAGCTGATCGAGGCCCGTTCCGGGCGGGTGGTCTCGGCGTGGGGCATCGCCGCGCTCCATGCCTCGCTCCACGAGGTGGACGAGGCGTTCCGCTGGCTGGACGTGGCGTTCGCCGAGCGCGCGACCGGGCTCCTGATGCTGCGCGCCCATCCGCGCCTCGACCCCATCCGGCCGGACCCCCGCTACGCCGCGCTGGTGCGACGGGTGGGGCTCGACCGGATCTGACCGGGCGCCCCGACCGGTCGGGAGGCCGCCCTGGGCGCGGGCGGCGCGGGAGCGGTTGCCCGTTGGCCGGGTCCCCGTGCGGCGGTAGACTCGTTGCCGACCCGCCGCGCATCCCACCCGTCCGCCACCCGCCCGGAGCCGCCATGCGACGTCTCCTCACCGGCCTCACCGCCCTGATCCTCGTCGCGGCCGCGATCGCCGCTCCCCGCCTCGCGGACGACCTGCGCCCGCGCCCCGCCGTGCCGCCGATGTCGGTCGGCACCGCGGACGACCCGGGTGCGCAGGCCGAGATGGAGTACCTGATGCTCCGCGACCCCGTCACCGGGATCGTGCCGCGGGACATCCGTCGCCGCGAGGTGGCGTTCGCGCGCGCGCTGCCGCGCGACGGGGTGCGGGCCGGCCGCGGCGGGCCGCTGCGCGCGGCGGCCGCCCCGGCGCTGGTGTGGACCGAGCGCGGTCCCAACAACGTCGGCGGCCGCACGCGGGTGTTCGCGGTGGATGCGGGCGATCCCGACGTGCTGATCGCCGGCGGCGTGGGCGGGGGCATCTGGCGCTCGGCCGACGACGGTGCCTCGTGGTCGCTGCGGACCGCGCCGGGGCAGATCCACGGCACCACCTGCATCGCGCAGGACCTGCGGGCGGGGCAGACCGGCACCTGGTACGTCGGCACCGGCGAGATCCGCGGATCCACCACGAACGCCACCCGCTGGGGAGCGCTCTACCTCGGCGACGGCATCTTCAAATCCACGGACGGCGGCCTGTCGTGGACGCTGCTGCCGTCCACCTCGACCGGCACCCCGCAGACCACCGACCCCTTCGACTACGTCATCAACGTGGCGACCAACCCGGCGAACGCCACGCAGGACGAGGTGCTGGTGGCGACCTACCGGGGCATCTACCGCTCGACGGACGGCGGCGGGAGCTGGAACGTGGTGATCCCGTCCGACTCCGGGTTCACCGACGTCGCGATCACGCCGGCCGGCGTCATGTACGCGAGCACCCGCTCCGGCTCGCTGATCCGCGTGTGGCGCTCCACCGACGGCGTCACGTGGACGCTCATCCAGCCCGCGAGCTTCCCGACCGCGGCGAACCGGGTGGTGATCGCATACGCTCCGTCCTTCCCCTCGATCGTCTACTTCTTCGTCCAGGGCGCGAACAACACGCCGGCCGTGAACGGGCACCAGCTCTGGAAGTACGTCTACGTCTCGGGGGACGGCTCGGGCGCCGGGGGCATCTGGGCGAACCGGGGCGCCAGCCTGCCGGGCGACCTCAGCACGCAGTCCGGGTACGACCAGGTCGTGCACGTGAAGCCCGACGACGAGGACTTCGTGATCATCGGCGGCACCAACCTCTACCGCTCGACGAACGGCTTCGCCACCACCGGGTCCACCACGACGATCGGCGGCTACCCCTTCTATCCCGGCGGGAATCACCACCCGGACCTCCACGCCGGCGCCTTCAGCCCCGCGAACGCCAACGTCTACTACTCGGCCGGCGACGGCGGGGTCTCGAAGGCGCCCGACATCACCGCGCCGGCGATGGTGTGGGTGAGCCTCAATCACGGGTACAACGTCACCCAGTTCTACTCGGTGGCGATCGCTCCCGACGCCGGCAGCGACCTGATCCTGGCCGGCGCCCAGGACAACGGCTCGCAGCTCGGCAACGCGCCCGGCGCCTCGGACTGGGTGCTGGCCTTCGGCGGCGATGGGACGGTGGTCGAGGTGTCGCCCGCGGTGCAGGACCGGCTCTACACGCAGTACCAGAACGGCCCCATCCAGCGGCAGACCTGGGGCGGGGCCAACGTCACCACGATCACGCCGACGGGGGCCACGAACCAGCTGTTCGTGAACCCGATCGTGCTCGACCCCAACGACCCGCGGCGGCTCTACTACGCGGCCGGCACCTCGAGCACGAGCAGCATGATCTGGCGCAACGACGACGCCCCCAATGCCACCTCCACCGCGGGCTGGAGCTCGCTCCCGGCGACCAACGTCGGCGCCGGGTCGGGCTACACGCGGCGCATCAGCGCGATCGGCGTGTCCACCGCGAACGCGCCCGATGTCCTGTACTTCGGCACCATCGACGGCATGGTGATGAAGGCGGTGAACGCCCACACCGCGACGCCGTCCGTCACCAACGTCACGCCCCCGGGGCTCGGCGGCGGGACGGCGACCGGCGGGTTCGTCCGCTGCGTCGCCGTGGACCCGCAGGACTCGAACCGCGCGCTGGTGGCGTTCGGCAACTACAACTTCCAGAGTCTGTGGTACACGACGGACGGCGGGGCGACCTGGACCGACGTCGAGGGCAACCTCGCGGGTCCGGCCGGTCCGTCGATCCGCTGGGCGACGATGCTCCACTTCGATGGGCAGCTCCACGTGTTCCTCGGCACCAGCGTCGGCGTGCTCTCGACCCAGTCCCTGGCCGGCGGCGCCACGGTGTGGGCGCAGGAGGCGGCGAGCGAGCTGGGCAACGTCATCGTCGGCTACCTGGACTACCGGTCCTCCGACGCCACGCTGGCCGTGGGCACCCATGGACGCGGCGTGTTCACGACGCAGCTCACCTCGATCGTCGGGGTGGGCGAGGGGCCCGTCGCCGGCGGTCCGCGGGTCCACCTGCGTCCGGCCTCGCCCAACCCGGCGCGCGAGGCGACCACCCTCGCCTTCGACCTGCCGCGCGCGGCCGAGGTCTCGCTCCGGCTCTACGACGTCGGCGGGCGCGAGGCCGCCGTGATCGCGCGCGGACGGCACGCGGCCGGCCGGCACCAGGTCCCGGTGGACACCGGCCGGCTCCGCGCCGGCGTCTACCACGTCGTGCTTCGCGCCGGGGACGAGGTCGCGACCGGGAAGCTGCTCGTCCGCCGCTGAGGCGCGCGGAGGCGTCGCGGGGCGCGTTCCCGCCGCGGGCCCGCCGGTCGGCACGTCGCCGGCCGATGGGGTAGATTCGGCGGATGCCGCTCACCCCCGGGACCCGCCTCGGCCCCTACGAGATCACCGCGCCGCTCGGCGCGGGCGGGATGGGGGAGGTGTACCGGGCGCGCGACACCCGCCTCTCCCGCGAGGTGGCGATCAAGGTGCTGCCCGAGCACCTGAGCCGCGACCCCGACGTGCGCGCGCGCTTCGAGCGCGAGGCGCGGACCATCTCGGGGCTCAACGACCCGCACATCTGCGTCCTCTACGACGTCGGGCGTCAGGGCGACACCGACTACCTCGTGATGGAGCTGATCGAGGGCGAGACGCTGGCGGACCGGCTCGCGCGCGGGGCGCTGCCGGCGGCCGAGGTCCTCCGCTTCGGCGCCCAGATCGCCGACGCGCTCGACCGCGCCCACCGGGCCGGCGTCGTCCATCGCGACCTCAAGCCGGGCAACGTGATGCTGACGAGGTCCGGCGCCAAGCTCATGGACTTCGGGCTCGCGCGCGCCGCCGGAGGCCCGCCCGCGGGCGTCGGCCCGCTCTCGGGCTCGCCGACCCTGGCCGCCCCGATCACGGCCGAGGGCACGATCGTCGGCACCTTCCAGTACATGGCCCCCGAGCAGCTCGAGGGGAAGGAAGCGGACGAGCGCAGCGACCTCTGGGCCCTGGGATGCGTGCTCTACGAGATGGCGACCGGCGCCTGCGCGTTCGCGGCCGGGAGCCAGGCGAGCCTGATCGCCGCCATCATGACCTCCGAACCACCGTCCCTGACCGCGCTGCAGCCGCTGTTGCCGGTGGGACTCGACCGGCTCGTGCGCCAGTGTCTCGCGAAGTCCCCCGACGAGCGGCTGCAGTCGGCCCGCGACGTCGTATTCCTCCTCGACCTCATCGCCGCCGGCGGGGTCCCGGCCGCGGCGCGGACGGATGGACCGACAGGCGGGCGGCGTCCGGGCGCCGCCGTGACCGGGCTCATCGCCGCCGGGCTCCTGCTCGCCGCCGCCGCGGGGTTCTTCGCCGGCCGTGCGACGGCCCCGCCCGACGGCGGAGGGGCGATCCGCGCCGCCACGCTCTCCCAGGGCACGCGCGACGGCGACCCGGCGGTCTCGCCCGAAGGCCGCATGGTCGCCTTCCGCAGCGTGCGCCCGCAGGGGCAGGGGATCTGGCTCATGGACATGGCGACGCGCAGCGAGGTGAAGCTCACGGACGGCAACGACCGTGCCCCGCGCTTCAGCGCCGACGGCGGGACCGTCCTGTTCACCCGGACGGAGCGCGGCCGCGTCTCGCTGTGGCGGATCCCGGTGCTGGGCGGCACCGCGCGTCTGCTGCTCGAGGATGCCTCGGACGCCGACCCGTCCCCGGGGGGCGACCGGATCGCCTACATCGGCGGCATCACGGAGGCCGCCGGCGTTCGCGCCCAGCTCATGGTGGCCCGGAGCGACGCGACGTCGCCGCGGGAGCTCTGGTCGCGCGGCGGCGTGGTGATCGGTGCGCCGCGCTGGTCGCCCGACGGCTCACGGATCGCGGTCGTGAGCGCCGGGAACCAGAACTCGCCCAGCAGCATCATCGTCGTGGACGCCGGGAAGGGGACCGCCCGCCAGTATCCCGCCCCCGGCGGGTTCGTGCTCTCGAACCCGGTCTGGGACGGCAGCGGCGACGGGATCATCGTTGCCGAGGGGGTGGGCGTGACCGCGGTGCAGCGTGGCGCTTCGGGCCGCCTGTTCCGGCTCTCCACGCGCTCGGGGCGCTACCAGCCGCTCGGCTGGCTCGACGCGTTCCCGGTCGGGATCGACCTGCTCCCGGATGGCCGGGTCGTGCTCTCCTGCCTCGTCGGGCGACAGAACCTGCGCGAGGTGCGGCTCGATGCGCGCGACCTGGTGGGTGGGCGCTGGCTCACCAGCGGCATGGCGATCGACCGGCAGCCGGTGTACTCGCCCGACGGCAGGTCGGTCCTGTTCTCGTCGAACCGCGGCGGCACGCTCGACCTCTGGGAGGTCTCGGTCGAGACCGGCGAGATGCACCGGGTGACCGACGACCCCGAGGACGACTGGGACCCGGAGTACTCGCCGGACGGGCGTTCGATCGTGTGGTGCTCGGGGCGCAGCGGCGCGTTCGAGATCTGGACCGCGCGGCGCGACGGCAGTGGCCCGCGTCAGATCTCACGCGACAGCCTCGACGCCGAGAACCCCTCGATCTCCCCGGACGGGCGCTGGGTCTACTACAGCTCGTCCCACCCCGCGAAGTCCGGGCTGTGGCGCATCCCGGCGACCGGGGGGCCGGGCGAACGGCTGCTGCGGAGCGGCACGCTGATCCCCGACCTCTCGCCCGACGGGCGCTACGTCGCGGTCAGCACGGCGATCGGCACGCCCGAGTCGCGGCTCAGCGTCTTCGACCTGGTCGAGCGCCGCGAGCTGCCGGTCCCGGTGCCGCTCCAGGTGACGCCCGGGACCGTCCAGGTGGGCCGCTCCCGGTTCACCCCGGACGGCACCGCCGTGGTCTTCGTCCAGATCCGCGAAAGCGGGCACGCGGTGCTCCTGCGACGACCGCTCGCGGCCTGGCGCGGCAAGGGCGGGAGGGTGGACACGCTGTTCGCGGGCGCCGGCGAGACGATCGAGTCGTTCGGGTTCTCGGCGGACGGCCGTCGCGCGGTCGTCTCGGTCCTCGACTGGCTTTCCGGGCTCACGATCGCCGACGCCGCGCCCGGCGTCGTCCCGCCGAAGCGCCGCCGCTGACGACGCCCCGCCGCCCGCGGCCCCGCTACCGCACGTAGCGCGTGCGCGCCCCCGTGAACGTCTGGTTCAGGTCGGTCGCGCCGGGGAAGAACTCCAGGTCGAGCGAGTCCGCCGCGACCAGCCGCGCCAGCAGCACGCCGCGCCACGGGTCGGCGCTGTTGTCCATCGCGTCGAGCCGGTAGCCGACCGCGCCCGCGGCCGGCGTGATGTCGGCGAACTCGGTCGCCCCGTCGTGGACCCCGTAGAGCCCGACGATCGAGAATCCCTCGCCGATCGAGACCCGCTTCGCGGTCGGGCGCCGCACGTCGGGGGCGAACACCAGCGCCCGGCTCCAGGCCGCGCTCCCCTGCGCGCCGACCGGGACGTCGTCGCGGAACCAGGTGC
>CAZKQE010000041.1:0-12539 GCA_964554725.1 uncultured bacterium | reverse complement strand
CGGTGGTGACCAGCGACCGGCCGGCGTTCGCGTGGCGCGCGGCGGCCGGGGCGACCCGGTACCGGGTGACCCTCTCCTCCCCGGAAGCCGGCGAACTCTGGACCCGCGAGGTCGCCGGCACGACCCTCCCGTTCCCGGCCGACGCGCCGGCGCTCGACCGCGCGTCCGAGTACCTGTGGCAGGTGGAGGCGCTGTCCGACGTGAGACGGCTGCGCCAGGAGGACGCGGTGTTCGAGGTGGCCAGCGAGAGCCTCGCCCGCTCGGTGGCCGCGAACCTGGTGCGCATCCGCGAGAGCGCCGGAGGCGCCGACCATCCGGCGGCCCGCTTCCTCGCCGGCTCCTACCTCTCGGGGCTGGAGCTGTTCGGCGATGCGATCGCGGAGTTCGACGCGTTGCGGGAACGGATGCCGGCGTCGCCGGCTCCGCACGAGGCCCTCGGCGCCATCTACACCCGCATCGGGCTCACCGACCTCGCCGCCACCGCCTACCAGCGCGCGCTCGCCCTCAGCCGCGAGCCCTGACCCCCCCGCGGGGGAGCGCCGTTCAGCCGCGCTGAACGCGATCCGCCGCGGCGGCCCCTCGGGGACGTCGCAGGGCACGGTTTCCGTTGCGGGTCGGGCGGGCCGGGACTAGCATCCTGCGCGTACCGCTCTCACCAGGATCGGCAGGTCCCCGCACGCGGTCGTCGTCGGTCACGGGACCGGCCAAGGAGCCCCCCGGGATCCGGGCGCGGTGCCGGGGAGTGCCGCCTTGTCCGTTCGACGCCTGGTCCTCGGGATCTGTCTGCTGGGGCTCATCGCCGCCCCGGCCGCGCTCGCCACGCGCGTCGTCCAGCTCGACACGCGCGCCCTCACCCTCGGCTCGAGCGACATCGTCATCGGCGAGGTCGAGTCGGTGTCCTCGCGCTGGAACCCCTCCCGCACGCTGATCCTCACCGACGTCCGGGTGCGCGTGACGCGCTCCCTCAAGGGCGAGCAGGCACGGGTCGTCCTCACCCAGCCGGGCGGCACGGTGGGCGACGTGCGCACCACGGTGCCCGGCTGCCCCGCGTTCGCCGTCGGCGAGGAGGCGCTGTTGTTCGTGTGGCGCGACGCGGGCGGTCGCGCCCAGGTGACCGGGCTCGGGCAGGGCAAGTTCGAGATCCACCGGGACCCCGCCTCGGGCGAGCCCATGATCCAGCGCGCGACGCCCGGCCTCGCCGTGCGCGACGCGCGGCGGCTCGCGCTCGCCCGCCCGGGGGAGGCGGCCCCGCCCCTGCGTCTGTCGGAGCTGATCCGCGAGATCGAGCGTACGCTCGCGGAGGTCGACCCGTGAGCCGGCGGCCCGCGCCCCGGACCGTCGCGCAGATCGCGACGCTGCTCGCGGCGCTGCTGTCCGTCGATCCCGCCGCCGCGGCGGCGCTCGCGGGTCCCGCCCGCGCCGCCCGTCCCACCCGCGCCGCCGGTCCGCAGAGCTTCGACCCCGAACGCAGGCTCGACGTCAACCGGCTCACCCTGTTCACCACGAACCACGGCTCGATCGCCTACGACGTCCAGGCCGGTGGCGCGGGGCTCCACTACCCGCGCGGTTCGGGCCGTGCGGTGATCTTCGCCGCGGGCCTGTGGCTCGGGGCCACGGTGGCGGGCACGCCGCGCACGGTGGTGGCCGAGTACTCGTCCGAGTACGGGCCGGGCGGGATGGTCGGGGGGACCTTCGACGACCCGTCGCGCCCGCAGTACGTCACCTACAAGGTGGCCCGTTTCACCGGCGACCCGCTCGACACCGCGCGGGTGGAGCGCACACCGGCGCAGCTGGCCGCCGACCCGACGCTCGATCCGCTGCTCCATCACTCGTGGAGCGAGTACCTCCGCGACGCGGTCCCGTCCGGGGCGCCGACCCGCCTCCACCGGCTGCCGAACACCGGGTCCCCCGCGCCGGACGACTCGATCGACGTGCTGGGCCCGGACGTCGCGGGCGACATGATGCTGTGGAACGTCTACAACGACGCCGACTCCGACCTCCACACGAACCGTGCGGGGCGGTCCCTCCCGCTCGGGGTCGAGGTCCGGCAGCGGCTGTTCGGCTTCGATCGCAACGATCCCCTCGGCCGCACGCTGCTGCTCGAGATCACCCTCCTCAACCGGGGCTCGAACCTGCTCGAGGAGACCTACCTGTCGTGGTGGAGCGACCCCGACCTGGGCGGGTTCACCGACGACCTGGTCGGATACGACAGCACGCGGGCGATGGGCTTCGTCTACAACGCGACCGCGACCGACCTCGCCTACGGGCGCGTGTCGCCCGCGCTGGGCGTCGTGCTCCTGCGCGGACCCCGGGTCGGCGGGACCTTCCGCCGGCCGAGCGCGTTCAACATCTACATCAACGGCACCGACCCGGACAGTCCGGAGGCGACCTACCACTACATGCGTGGACGGCTCCCGGACGGCAGCGACCTGGTGGACCCGGTCACCGGCCAGCCGACCCGGTTCCAGTACACGGGCGATCCGCTGGCGGGGACCGGATGGCGCGACGGGTCGCCGTCCGACAAGCGCGCCCTCCTCACGACCGGCCCGTTCACGCTCGCGCCGGGCGACACCCAGGTGGTGGTCCTCGCGCTCGTGGTCGGACAGGGGGCGGGCGCGCTCGCGTCGCTCGCCGATCTCGGCTGCGCGGTGGACTACGTCCGCCAGTCGTTCGCGGCGGGGTACGCGACCCCGCCGACCGACGGGCTGGACTGTCCGTCGGCCCTGGCACCGATCGTCACCGGGGTCGCACCGGCCCACGGGCGGGCCGGCGACTCGCTCGCCGTCGCCGGGGAGCAGTTCCGGCCCGCGCCCGGGGCGACCGCGGTCTCCGTCGGCGGCGCGACGGCGCCGATCCTCGTCGCCGGTGCCAGCAGGCTCTCCGTGCCGGTCCCGGCGGGCGCCGCCCTCGGCCCGGTCGAGGTCGTGGCGGGAGGACGGTCGGCCCGCTCGCCGCCGTTCGTCCCGACGTTCCGATCCGCCGGGCTGTTCGATTCCCTCTCGTTCGCTCCGCAGGTCGCGCCGGCGACCGCCGGCCCGCCGCGCTCCGTCGCGCTCGCGGACCTCGACGGCGCGGGCGGTCCGGACCTCATCGTGCGGGTCGGCCCGCCGGAGGGGATCGAGGTGCGGCGCAACCTGGGAGGTCCCGGCGACCCGGCCTTCGCGCCCGCGACCACGCTGCCGCTGCCGGACTCGGGCGCGACGGTGACCGTCGCCGACCTCGATGGCGACGGTCGCCCGGACCTGGTCGCCGACCTGCCGGGCAACGGCAAGGTCGCGATCCTCCGCAACCTCTCGACGGCGGGCGCCATCCAGTTCGCCCCGCCGGTCGAGGTGACGACGCTGGTCGTCGCTCCGGGCGTGGTGGCCGAGGACTTCGACGGGGACGGCCGGCTCGACCTCTCCGCCGGGGACGCCGTGGTGAGGAACCTCAGCCGCCCCGACACGCTGGCGTTCGCGGCGCCGACGCTGCTCGCGCTCGGCACCGGCCGGACGGTCGCGGCGGACGTCGACGGCGACGGCCGCCCGGACCTGCTCTCGGCCCGCGAGGGGGTGAGGGTGGCCCGCAACACCGGCGCGCCGGGGCGGCTCTCCTTCGCCCTCGACCCGGCGATCGATCCCGGCGATTCGCTGCGCGGGGTGGTGCTCGTCGACCTCGACCGCGATGGCCGGCCGGACCTGGTCGCGGTCGCCGACACGCTGCGCGTGCGGCGGAACGTCTCGGCGCTCGGCTCGATCGCCTTCGCGGCCCGCCAGGCCGTCGCCGTGCGACCCGGCCTGCGGGGCATCGCCGTCGCCAGCCTCGACGGGGACTCGCTGCCCGACCTGCTCGTCTCGTCGGACGATCCCGCGGGCCGGCCGATCGTGCTGATCAACCGCTCCGTCGCGCCCGGGGCGATCGTCCTCGCGCCCGCGATCGGGGTCGCGGCGGGACCGGCCGCGGTCGTCGCGGCCGGCGACCTGGATCTCGATGGCAAGCCGGACGCCGCGCTCGCATCACGGACGGACGGTGGACTGGGCCTGCTGCGCAACCTCGCCCCCGACTTCCGCATCACGGCGGTCGCCGGCCCCCATGGGAGCATCTCCCCCGCCGGGGTCACCGGCGTGCTCGCCGGCAGCGACGTCGCGTTCACGATCTCTCCCGCCCCCGGCTACCGGGTCCTCGACGTGCTGGTGGACAGCGTCTCGGTCGGACTGCAGGTCGTCTACACGTTCCTCGACGTGCAGGCCGACCACACGATCGAGGCGCGCTTCGTGCTCGATGTCCCGACCGAGTTCGCGGTGCGCGGCGACCTGTTCGTGACCGACGGCACCGTGCGCGCCGCGGCCCTCTCGCCGGGGGGCGGCACGCTCCACATCGGCGGGGACTTCACCCGCGTCGGGCCCGCGACCGGGGGCGGCGTCCCGCTCGACGGCCTCACCGGAGCCCCGCCGGCGGAGTTCCCGAAGGTGGCCGGCCTCGTCCACGCCGTGGCGCCCGACGGCGCCGGGGGCTGGTACATCGGCGGGCTCTTCACCGCCGTGTCGGGCGTACCGCGGACGAACCTCGCCCACGTGCGCGCCGACGGGACCGTCGGCTCCTGGAACCCGGCGCCGAACGACGTGGTCGCGGCGCTGGCCGTGCGGGGGGGCACCGTCTTCGTCGGCGGCTCGTTCACCACGATCGGGGGCGCGTCCCGACTCCGGCTGGCCGCGCTCGACGGCACCACCGGGAACGCCGACGCGTGGACCGCGGACGCGAACAGCATCGTCTACGCCCTGGCGATCGGCGATTCCACGGTCTACGCGGGCGGAGCCTTCACCATCGTCGGCGGATCGGGCCGGAACCATCTGGCCGCACTCCACGCCGGGAGCGGCGCCGTGCTGCCCTGGGATCCGGCCGCGAACGCGACCGTGCTCGCCCTCGCCGTCGGCGGCGGACGGGTGTTCGCGGGCGGCGGCTTCTCGGTCGTGGGAGGTCAGCCGCGATCGTTCCTCGCCGCGATGGACGCCGCCAGCGGAGTCGTGACCCCCTGGAATCCCGGCGCGGACGGCACCGTGCACGCGCTGGCGATGAGCGACTCGCGGGTCCACATCGGCGGCGCGTTCACCACGGTGGCCGGGTCGACCCGCAACCGTCTCGCCGCGGTGGACGCCGCGAGCGGGACGATCCAGCCCTGGAACCCGAACGCGAACGGACCGGTGTTCGCCCTGGTGGCCAGCGGCGCCACGATCTACCTCGGCGGGGACTTCACCACCGTCAACATCGTCGGCCGGCTGCGCCTCGCGGCGGTGGACGCCGCTTCGGGCAGCCTGCTGGCGGCCTGGAACCCGTCCGCGAACGCGCCGGTCTACGCGCTCGCCGCGAGCGGCGCCACGGTGTACGCCGCGGGCGACTTCACGAGCGTCGGCGGGGTCGCGCGGAACCGTCTGGCGGCCCTGCGGCTCGACACCGGCGCGGTCACCGCGTGGGATCCGAACGCGAACGGCCCGGTCCACGCCCTGCTGGCGGCGGACGGGTCGGTCTACGCGGGGGGCGCGTTCACCACCCTGCGCGGCGCCACGCCGGCCAGCCGGCTCGCCCGGATCGACACGCTGGGCGGCGCCCCGCTCCCCTTCGCGGCCGCCCCCAACGGCCTGGTCCACGCGCTGACCCGGGTCGGTCCCGACCTGATCCTCGGCGGCGAGTTCACGCAGGTGGGGCCCACGGCCCGTAACCGACTCGCCGCGGTCAGCCTCGCGACCGGGGGGCTCACGGCCTGGGATCCCAACGCCGGCGGGCCGGTGTACGCCCTCGCCGCCCGCGGCACGACGGTGTACGCGGGGGGGGCGTTCACGACCCTGGCCGGCGGGACCTCCCGGCTGCGGATCGCCGCGGTGTCCGCCGGGACCGGCGCCCTCACGCCCTGGAATCCGGGCGCGAGCGCGCCCGTCTACGCCCTGGCCGTGAGCGGCAACCGTCTCTTCGCGGCCGGCGACTTCACCACCCTGGGCGGGCCCGTGCGGCGCTTCCTCGGCGCCCTCGACCTCACCAGCGGCGCGGCGACGCCCTGGAACCCGGACGCGAACAGCTGGGCGCGCGCGGTCGCGGCGGGCGGGCTCGGCGTGCACGCGGGCGGCGACTTCACCGGCGTCGGCCTGGCGGCGCGGCACCGCTACGCCGCGCTCGACAGCGTCACCGGCGCGCCGCTGGCGCTCGACCCGGGCGCCAACAGCGTGGTGCGGGCGCTGGTCCCGGACGGGTACGCGGTCCACGCCGGCGGCGACTTCACCAGCATCGGCCGGCTTCCCCACAGCGGCGTCGCCTCGATCGTCCCCACCGAGGTGCTCCACACGATCATCGCGACCGCGGGCGCCGGCGGGAGCATCACGCCGGCCGGCGCGGTGCGGGTTCCGCCGGGTCAGGGCCAGCTGTTCACGATCCTCCCGGACCCCGGCTACCGGATCCTCGACGTCCAGGTGGACAGCGTCTCGGTGGGCCCGGTCCCCCAGTACGCCTTCGCGAACGTGCAGGGCGACCACACGATCACCGCCAGCTTCACCCTCGACCTCCTCACGATCGTCGCCACCGCCGGGCCCGGGGGCGCGATCTCCCCGTCCGGCCCGGTGCCGGTGCCGCGCGGGCAGAGCCGCACGTTCACGATCGCCCCGGACGCCGGCTATCGCATCGCCGGCGTCACGGTCGACGCGGCGCCGGTCGGCGCGGTGGCGGAGTACACGTTCACGAACGTGCAGGCCGACCACGCCATCGTGGCGACCTTCGAGGCCCAGGAGGCGGTGGTGCGTGGCGACCTCTACGTCACGGACGGGGAGGTGCGGGCGACCGCGCTCTCACCGGCCGGCGACATCCTCTACCTCGGCGGGGCGTTCGGCCGCGTCGGGCCGGCGACCGGCCAGGGCGTCCCGATCGACCGGGCCACGGCGCTCCCGCTGGCCCCGCTCCCGGCGGTGGCGGGCGGCCCGGTGCTCGCGGTGATCCCGGACGGCGCCGGCGGCTGGTATCTCGGCGGTGGATTCACGTTCGTCGCGGGACAGCCCCGCCCGGGGCTCGCGCGCGTGCGCGCGGACGGCACGCTCGCGGCCTGGAATCCGGGCACGAACGGGCCCGTCCAGGCGCTGGCGCTGCGCGGGTCGGTGCTCTACGCCGGGGGGCAGTTCACGCTGATCGCCGGCGCGTCGCGCAACCGGATCGCCGCGATCGACACGACCACCGGCAACGCCCTTCCGTGGGACCCGAACGCCGACGGCGCCGTGCTGGCACTCGCCGCGAGCGGCCCCACGATCTACGCCGCGGGTGCGTTCAGCGGCATCGGCGGCGCGGTCCGCTCCCGGATCGCGGCACTCGACTCGACGACCGGCGCCGCCCGCCCCTGGAACCCGGCGGCGACCGGCGGCAACGTCGCCGCGCTCGCCGTGGCGGGCTCGACGGTCTACGCCGGCGGGAGCTTCACCGGCATCGGCGGGGCCGCCCGGGCGCGGATCGCCGCGCTCGACGCCGGCGGCCTCGCCACGCCGTGGAATCCCGGCGCGAACGGTGGCGTGCAGGCCCTCTTCGCGAGCGGCGCGCGGGTGTACGCGGGCGGGACCTTCACCGTCATCGGCGGGGCGACCCGCAACCGGATCGCCGCGCTCGCCACCTCCACCGGCGCGGCGCTGGCGTGGAACCCGGGCGCGTCGAGCGGAGTCAACGCGCTGGCCGGGGACGGCGTCACCCTCTACGCGGGCGGCGGGTTCAGCACGATCGGCGGGGTCACCCGCCACAACCTCGCGGCCATCGACACCGGGGGCACCGTGACCGCCTGGAATCCCAGCGCGAACGGGATCGTCCGCGCGCTGGCGGTGAGCGGCACGCGCGTGTTCGCGGGCGGCGACCTCACCAGCGTCGGCGCGGTGAGCCGCAGCCGGATCGCCGCCGTCGACGTCGGCACCGGCGTCGTCACCGCCTGGAACCCGGGCGCGGACGGGATCGTCCACGCGATCGAGGTGTCGCCGGCGGCGGTGTACGCGGGCGGGGAGTTCGCCGCGATCGGCGGACAGCCGCGCGCATTCGTGGCCGCCCTCGACCCCGGCAGCGGGACCGCCACCGGCTGGAACCCGGGTGCGGATGCCCGCGTCCGCGCGCTCGAGCTGCGCGGCCCGACGCTCTACGTCGGCGGGGACTTCGGGCTGGTCTCCGGCGTGCCCCGCCCCCGGCTCGCGGCGCTCGACGCCGCGACCGGGACGGTCCGACCCTGGGATCCCAGCGCGGACGGCCCGGTGGCGGCGCTCGTCGCGGGCGACTCGGTCGTCTACGCCGGCGGCTCGTTCGCCGCCATCGGCGGCCTGCCCCGCGCCGGGATCGCCGCGCTGGACGCCGTGACCGGCGCCCCCCGACCGTGGAACCCCGGCGCCGGCGGGACCGTGTCGGCGCTCGCGCTGCGCGACTCGACCCTCTACGCCGGCGGGGAGTTCACGACGCTCGGCGGCCAGCCGCGGGACCGTCTCGCGGCCCTCCACACGCGGACGGCGGCGGTGCTGCCCTGGGATCCCGGCGCCGACGCGGCCGTCCACGCGCTGGCGGTCGCCGGCTCGAGCGTGTACGCGGGAGGCGACTTCTCCGCCGCCGGTGGAGAGGTCCGCAGCCGGCTGGCGGCGTTCGACGCCGCCTCGGGGGCGGCGCTGCCCTGGGACCCGCGCGCCGACGGCACCGTCCGGTCCCTGGCGGTCGGGACGCAACGCGCGTTCGCGGGCGGCGGCTTCGTCGCGGTCGGCGGTCGCCCGCAGAGCGGCCTCGCCGGCATCACCTCCGCCGCGCCGGCGTTCACGATCACCGCCACCGCCGGCCCCCACGGCACGATCGCGCCGGCCGGCGCGGTCGTGGTGCCCCAGGGCGCGGACCAGACCTTCACGTTCGCCGCCGACGTCGGCTTCCGGGTCGCGGAGGTGCGCGTGGACGGCGTCCCGGTCGGCGCCCCCGGCACCTACACGTTCGTCCACGTCGTCGCCGACCACGCGATCGACGTCCGCTTCTCCAGCGACAGCCTCGGGACGCCGACCACGGAGGGCGCCTTCCTGCTCCGCTCGCACGGGTTCGAGACCCCGCGCGGGGAGTGCCGCCCGCGCGGCTGGATCGCTCGCGACCTGGCGAGCCGGGTCTTCGCCCACGTGGACGGCCGCTTCCTGGTGAACGACGGCTTCATCGCCATGGGCACCCGGGCGCTCTGGGTGGGCGCCGACTCGCTCTCCGCCCCGGACGAGGTGGCGGACTGGGTGCATCCCCACGGCTACGGGAACGGCTGGTCGCAGCGGCTGACCTCGCCGCCGTTCGCGCGCGCCGGCCGCAGCGGGGTCGTGCTGCGGTTCGATGCCGCGGTCGAGCTCGCGGCGACCCCGGGGCTCACGGTCGGCGAGGGCGGCAACGACTTCGTGGCCGTCCAGGGGCTGCGGGCGGACGGGCGCTGGGAACTGCTGTCCGGGCGGCGCCTCGAGGACGGCGCGGGGCCGGTGACGGCCCGGGCGGTGGGCGGGAGCGGGCGGTTCCGCTACGAGATGCACCTCTCCGCCGACGGCAACGGGGCGCTGCCGCTCGCCGAACCGCTCCGGCTGCGGATCGTCGTCCAGACCGACGCGATCGGGTCGAGCGAGGACGGCCGGGTGCCGCCCGGGGCCGGGGCGGCCCTGATCGACAACGTCACGCTGCGGGACTCCCTGGCCGACCTCCTGCCCGCCACGGACTTCGAGGACGGCACCACCGGCGTGTGGACGCTGTCGGCCGTGAACGGGGCCTACGGCGAGGGGACGCCGGCGGTGATCCGGGACGTGCCGCCGCCGCTGGCCACCCCCGCGCTCCGCACCGGCTTCGACGCCGCGGACCCGTCGTGCGTCTGGACCTTCATCGCCGCGGGCGACTCGCTCCCCGCCGGCGTCTACGCCCGCATCACGTCGCCGTGGGTCGCGCTCGCGGCGCCCGACAGCCAGGTGCTGGTGTCGTTCGCCGGCCGCCTCAACACCCTCGACCAGCGCCGCGTGCTCAACGTGTTCCTGCGCAGCAAGGCCGCCGGGGACCTCCGCCCGCGCCGCGTCTCGCCGATCCGGACGCCCCTCAGCGCTCCCACCGGCGGCGGCGACGCCCAGTCCCCCTTCCTCGCCGAGCGCGTCCTCGGACTCGGCCAGGACTTCCTCGACCCGGCCGGCGGCGACTCGGTCCAGGTCGTGTTCCAGGTCGAGGACCGCGGCGAGGCCGGCGCGGGGCTGCTCGGGCGTCCACCGACCCGGCTCCCCATCCTCGACGACATCCGCATCCATCAGCCGCTCGCCGACTCGGACCACGACGGGGTGGCCGACGTCCTCGACGCCTGCCCGCAGGCGAGCGCCGAGGGCCAGGACGAGGACGGGGACGGATGCGTGGACTCCACCGCCACCCTGCGGCACGTCGAGACCTGGGGCCGCGCCTCGCGCCCGATCCCGTTCGCCATCAGCCAGGCCGGGGACCCGACGATCCTCGACGGCAGCGACCTGGCCGCGGTACGCGCCGGCTTCCTGAGTTGGCTGGTGGTGCCCGGCGCCGACATCCCGGTGCTCGAGGAGTCCCTGACGGCGCAGACCGACGCGGCGGCGCTCGACGGCGTCAACCTGGTGACGTTCCAGGACGCGGACTTCCCGTTCCAGCCCAACGTCCTGGCGGTCACGCCCACGACCTCGTTCACGCGCCGTCGCGAGTTCGACGACCGCGTGGTCCTGCCGGGCGAGATCGTGGACGCCGATCTCGTCTTCAACCCGGCCGCCCGCTTCGCCACCCCGAGCCGGCCGGGAGCGTTCGACCTGCAGGGCGTCGCCACCCACGAGATCGGCCACTTCCTCGGGATCGGCCACAGCGGGGTGCTCGACGCCACGATGTTCTTCGTGCTGCAGCAGGGCGACCTGGCCGCGACGCTCACCGCCGACGACGCCGCCGCGGTCGCGGCCGCCTACCCGGGTCCCAGCTTCTCCGCCGACTACGCCACGATCCGCGGCACCGTGCGCCGGGGTGGCACCCTCCTGCCCGTCCCCGGCGCGCTGGTCACCGCCGTGCGGCTGAACGGGGGCGGCGCTCCCGCCGACTCGGCCGCGTCCGATTACACGGACGAGGAGGGTCGTTACGCGCTGCGCCGCCTCGCGCCCGGTGCGTACTCGGTCCGCGTCACGCCGCTGAACGGGGACGTCGGCGGGTTCCCGATGCGACCGGAGCACGTCGGACCCCGCCTCGCGGCGATCGCGCGCACCGACTTCCCCGCCGAGTGGTGGAGCGAGCCGGAGACCGACCGGGACGACCCCGCCCTGCGCGGCAGCCTCACCCTCACCGCCGGCGGGCGGCGGGACGGGATCGACGTCACGACCACGATCGATACGCTGCCGCCCGCGGTGGTCTCGGTGCTGCCGGCCGACGGGGCGGTCGAGGTCCCGATCGGCTCGCCCCTGCTGGTGCGGTTCAGCGAGGCGGTGCGGCCCGCCACCCTGAAGGACGCCTTCCGCCTCGCCCCCGACGGCGCGTCGTCGACGCTGGGTGGCAACGGCGCCCTGGTCGGCGACCGCGACTTCGTCTTCCCCCCCGCCCCGCCGCTCGAATACGGCCGGCGTTACCGGATCCGGATCTCGACCGCGCTCACCGACCTCGAGGGCCTGGCGCTGGCGGCCGAGTTCACCAGCACGTTCACGACCGAGAACCGGCCGACCGTGGCGCTCACGAACCTCCATCCCGCGGCCGGCCCGCCGGGCTCGATCGTGACGCTCACCGGCGTCGGCTTCGACCCCGCACCCGGCGCGGTGAACCAGGTCGTGTTCACCGCCGGCGGGGGGAGCGCGGACACCGTCGCGGCGACGCGCGTGACCCCGACCTCGCTGGTCGCCACCGTGCCCGCGGGGGCCGCGAGCGGCCCGGTGGTCGCGGTGGTCGCCGGCCCGCAGGTGAGCAACCCGCTCGAGTTCTCCATCGTCCCGCGCGGGCCGCTGATCGCCCCGGTGGCCGGCGCGACCCCGACCACGCTCGGCTTCGCGCCCACCGACGTGGCGCTCTCCCCCGACGGGCGCACCGCCTACGTGGTCGGCGACGGCGGCTTCTCGACCGTGGACCTGGCCTCGCCGTCGCGGCCGGTCCGGGCGCACTCGACGATCCGGGCGCGCTCGATCGCCCTGACCCCGGACGGCGCATGGGGGGTGATCACGCGGCCCGACCGCGGCGAGGTCGACATCGTCGACGCGCGGCCGACCAGCGGCCGGTTCGGGTTGCCGGAGGCGACGCTGGCGCTGGGGGGGGGCCCGAACGGCGTGGCGCTCTCGCCCGACGGCCGGCGCGCCTACGTCACCGACGGCCTCGCCGGCCGGGTGCGCGTGATCGACCTCGACCCGTCGAGCCTCAGCGCCCGCACCGAGCTGCCGGGCATCGCGGTGCCGAATGCCGCGCTCTCGGGTGCGGTGGCCGTGGACCCGCGCGGCGACCGGCTGTACCTGGCGACCGCCGATCGCGGACTGCTGGCCCTGGACCCCGCGAATCCGGCCGCCGCTCCGGTGGTGCTCCACCCGACCTCGGTCGCGGGCGGCGCCGCG
>CAZKQE010000040.1:0-12550 GCA_964554725.1 uncultured bacterium | reverse complement strand
TGCGCTCGCGGGCCACCAGGGCGGGGCCCGCGGGCGTGTCGCGCAGGGCGAGGCCGTCGGTCTCGAACGCCGGCGACCACTGGCGCGCGGCCAGGCGGCACAGCAGCTCCGCCCGCTCGCGCGGCAGGTCCACGGTCCGCAGCAGCAGGGACGCGCGACGGCGCACGAGCAGCGGCCGCCAGCCGCAGGCCTCGCCGGCCCGCTCCGCGAGGTCGAGGCGATGGGCGGTGCGTCCGGGGAGCGCGTGGACGACCCGCCGTCCGTCCGGGGTGCGTTCCTCCCATCCGTCGTCCCCGAGCAGATGGGCGCGCACCCCGTTCAGGAGCCCGCGGAAGCCGTCGATCGGTCCCGCGGAGTGGACGACCAGCGTCTCGCCCGGCCGCGCCGACACCATGCGCAGCGTGCGCAGGAGCGACGGGGCGAGCCGGGGATGGAGGCGTGGCGGGAGGAAGCGCGAGAGCGTGTCGTCGAAGTCGAGCACCAGCAGCCGGGCGCGCCCGGCGCCCCAGGGGGGGTCGTGACCGTGCGCCGCGTCCGCGTGCGTCCGTCCGCCGCGGGAGGCCCCCGTGCCGGCCGCTGCGCTCATCGCGCCACGGGGTGGGCGCGCCGGTTCTTCGCCCACGCGGCCTCGCCCTGGCCCTCGTCGAACGGACGCTCCTTGCCGTAGGACACGACGGCGATCCGCGATCCGGCGATCCCCGCCGCGGCGAGGTAGTCGCGCACCGCCTGCGCCCGGCGCTCGCCCAGCGCCTGGTTGTACTCGACCGTGCCGCGCTCGTCGCAGTGGCCCTCGATCGTGATCGTGGCCTCGGGCGCCTCGCGCAGGACCTTCGCGTTCCGGTCGAGGGCGGCCCGGGCGCTCGCGGTGAGGGCGTAGGAGTCGAACTCGAAGAACACCGGGACCAGGTCCTCGGCCCGGAAGGCGGCGGGCGCCGGCACGGCGGGCGCGGCGGGGGTCTCCTGCGCGACCGGCGCGGCAGGCGGCACGGCCGCCACGGGCGGAGCCTGGACGGCCTTCTTCGAACACCCGGTCAGCCCGGCGATGAGCACCAGGCCGGCGATCCCCACGACGACTCCCGCTCTCGTTCGATTCATCCTCGATCCCTCCTCCGGTGGTCGCCGCGCCGCCGGCCCTCACTCGGGCCCGCCGGCGCCGGCGCGTCTACGAGCTCTCCCGGGTCTCCGTCAGCAGGCGGACGGCGCGCCGCTTCACGTCCTCGGCCATGCGCACCGCGCCCATCAGGCGCCCCTCCCTCATCGTGGTCCGCGCGTCACGCCAGCGGACCAGCAGTTCGGCCAGTTCGTTCCGCGCCGAGTCGAACTCGGCGCGACCCGGTCCCGCGGCCGGCCGGTGCATGAGCCCGAGGCGGCGGTCGAGCCGGAACAGGGTCCCCGGCAGCGACGACTCGAGTTCCTCCCAGGTCCCCTCGACCTCGGACCGCAGCGCCGGCAGGCGCAGCGACAGGTCCTTCACGCGCGTGCGGAGCTCGTGGATCGTGCGTCGCGAGGTGCGCAGGTCGCCCGACGCGACGGTGGCCCGGGCGTCGGCGATCGCGGCCTCGAGCCGGGTCGCGCGGTCCGGCGCCAGGTCCCGCGCCTGATCGCGGATGCGGTCGTAGGACAGCTCGACGACCGCCAGGGCGTCGGCGACCGCGCGGTCCGTGCCGGCGCAGCCGGAGACCGACAGCGCCGCCAGGATCAGCGCCGCGGCCGCCGCGCGGCACGCGGCGGCGCGCCGGACCCCGCGCCTCACGAGTTCACCGTGAGCCCGTAGCGGGCGGCGATCTCGCGCAGCACCGCCAGCGGCGCGCCGGGGTTGGGGAGCAGCCGCACCACCGGGCCTCCCCGCGCGACACCCGGATGCGATGCCGCGACCGGCAGGTCCTCCGGGTAGACCCGCGCGATCAGGCCGGTGGTCAGGTGCAGGTAGCTGCCGGGCTCCCGGATGTCGCTCCAGTCCATCGCGATGCCGTGCTCCTGGTGTCCGCGGACGGCGGTCCGTCCGCCCGGACGGTGGACGCCCGGCGGGCGCTCCGGTCCGGAGACCCCGCCGTGGTCGTCGAACGGTTGGCGGACTCCGGAAGGCCCGGAGACCCGACTGCTCTCCCCGGTGGCCCGCCCGCGTCGGCGGCCCGGCCGCCGGAGTCCGCGTCGGGACACTGCAACCGTCGTGCCCGCCGGGCGCGGGCCGGTCCGTCGCCGGGAGACGTTGCGCGGTCGCGGCTTGGCCGCCCCGGCCGCGGCCGGCGCGCGGGGGATCGCGCGGCGCGCGGCGGGGCGTTCCTCCCCACCTGTGGCGCCATGGGACAGCCGGGATCAGGTCTGCCGGATGTCGTAGAGCTCGAGCTTCCGGTAGAGCGTCTTGCGGTCGAGTCCCAGCAGCCGGGCCGCCGCCGCCTTGTTGCCCTTCACCGACTGGAGCGCCCGCACGATCTGCTCCCGCTCGACCTCCGAGAGCGAGCGGATCTCCCCATCCGACGGCGCCACCGTCCGCCGGCGCAGGGCGTCGGGCAGGTCCTCCGGGCCGATCTCGGCGCCGTCGCAGAAGACGATGGCCCGCTCGATGGCGTTCTCGAGCTCGCGCACGTTGCCCGGCCAGGTGTACGCGCGGACCAGCGCCAGCGCCTCGCGGTTCAGCGTGAGGCCGGCCCGGCCGAGACGCAGCCCGTGCCGCGCGAGCAGGTGGGAGACCAGCGGCACCAGATCCTCGCGGCGCTCGCGGAGCGGCGGGATGTGGATCGGGAACACGTTGAGCCGGTAATAGAGGTCCTGGCGGAAGCGGCCGTTCGCGCACATCGCCTCGAGGTCCCGGTGGGTGGCGGCGACGATCCGCACGTCCACCGCCACCGGTTCCGGGGCGCCGAGCGGCTGCACCTGCGAGTCCTGCAGCGTCCGCAGCAGCTTCGCCTGCAGGGCGGCGGGCATGTCGCCGATCTCGTCCAGGAACAGCGTGCCGCCGTCCGCGACCTGGAACAGACCCGGCCGGTCCTCGCGCGCGTCGGTGAACGCGCCGCGCCGGTGGCCGAACAGGAGGCTCTCGAGCAGGGCCTCGGGGATCGCCGAGCAGTTCACGGGCACGAAGGCCCGCTCCGCCCGCGGGCCCGAGTCGTGGAGCGCGCGGGCGATGAGCTCCTTGCCGGTGCCGCTCTCGCCGCGGATGAGGACCGGGCTCGCCACCGTCGCCGCCCGCCCGACCAGGGTCATCAGTCGGGCCATCGCCGGGCTGCCGGCGATCATCCCGGCGACCGGCCCGGCGGCCGGGTCGGCGGCCGCGGCGCCCGCCTGGCGCATCCGGCGCTCCTCGACCGCGGCGCGCAGCGTCTCGACCAGCACCTCGATCCGGAACGGCTTCGTCACGTAGTGGTAGGCGCCGGAGCGCATCGCCTCGACCGCCGACTCGACGCTCCCGAAGGCGGTCATGATGACGACCGGCAGGCCGGGGTCGAGGTCGCGGATGCGGGCGAGCAGCTCGCTGCCCTTCATGCCGGGCATCATGAGATCGGTCACCACCGCGTCCACCGGGGTGACCGGCAGCAACGCGAGCGCGGCGGCGGCATCGGTGGCGCCGGTCACCCGGAAGCCGTGCGCCGCCAGCTCGTCCTCGAGCATCTGGCGCATGTCCGCGTCGTCCTCGACCACCAGGATGCGCTCGTCCCTCACGCGCCCGCCTCGCTCTCCGCCGCGTCCGCCGACCGGACCGGCAGGACCACCGTGAACGTGCTGCCGGCGCCCGGACCGGAACGCACGTCGAACCAGCCGCCGTGCTCCTCGAGGATGCCATAGGAGACGGACAGCCCGAGCCCGGTCCCGCGCCCCGCGTCCTTCGTGGTGTAGAAGGGGTCGAAGACCTGGGGGAGGTCCTCCGGCGCGATGCCGACGCCGTCGTCCGCGAACGCCACCGCCACGCACGGCCGGGGCTCGCCGCGGTGCTCGGGATGGGCGGCGCTCGTCGTCGTCAGGCCGATCCGCAGCCGACCGCCGTCCGGCATCGCGTCGAGGGCGTTGGTGGCGAGATTCAGGAACACCTGCTGGAGCTGGTCGGGGTCCGCCAGGACCGCGGGCAGGGCCCCCTCACCGGTGACCTCGACGGCGACGCCGAGGCCCTCGCACCGCCGCTCGATCAGCTCGACGACCGCGAGCACCGCCGCCCGCACGTCGGTCTCCACGTGACGGCGGGGCTTGGTCCGGGCGAAATCGAGCATGTCGCGGACGATGCGCGCGATCCGCTCGCTCTGCGAGACGATGATCCCCAGATGCCGCTCGGCCGTGCCGCCGGGCGTCTGGCCGCGCTGGAGCGCCTCGGCACGGCCGAGGATGACGTTGAGCGGGGTGCCGATCTCGTGCGCCAGCCCGGCGGCCAGCCGACCGAGCCCCGCCAGCCGCTCGGCGTTGCGCAGCTCACCCTCCACCCGACGTCGCTGCTCCTGCTCGCGCTGCAGGGTCACGCGCGTCGCCTCCAGCCGCTCGCACATGCCGTTGAACTCGCGGCACAGCCAGGCCAGCTCGTCGTCCCCCTGCACCGGCACCCGGCTCGGCACCTCCCGCGCGCCCACCTCGCGGAAGCCGCGCACCAGGCGGGCGATCGGCCGCACGATGCTCATCCGGGTGACGAAGAAGACGATGGCGAGGATCGCGACCACCATCGCCAGCGTGAGGGCGAGGATGAACTCGCGGGTGGTCCGCTCGTCCTCGGCGATCGAGGACTCCAGCTGGAGCACCTGGACCGCCCCCATCAGTTCGCCGCGGCGGTTCGCGAGCGGGACGATGAACCCCACCGCCGACTCGCGGCCGAAGTGCCGCCGCATCTCGACCGTCCGCCGTTCCGCCATCGCCCGCCGAAGCTCGGGCCAGTGCTGGAAGGGATAGGGGTCGAGGACCCCGGGCTGGTACGTCAGCGTGCCCTCGCGGTCGAACAGCCGCACGCCGAGCACCCGTTCGTAGCCCGTGATGCGGTCGGCGAGCTGCCGCAGGTCGGAGACCTGCCGGTCGCGGAGATAGTCCTCGGCCGCGATCTGCACCACCCGCGAGATCGCGCGACCCTCCCGGGCCAGCTCCTCGCGCAGCAGCTCCCGGCTGCGTTCCTGGAAGACGTAGCCGAGCACGAGCGTGAGGGCGATGATCGGCGCGACCAGCGCCAGCATGAGCTTCAGACCGATGCGCAACGGCGACCTCCTGCCGGGGTCCGGCGCCGGACTCTAGATCACCTCGGTTGTGGCGCGAAGATTCGGGGAATCCCCGGGAAACCATTCGCCGCCCGGAGGTTACGCCGGGGGACCTCCCGGGGCCCCAGCCGTCGATTCTACAGGGGCTTGCGGGGGTTTTCCCCGAATCTTCGCGCCACCTCGAAGGGGAGGCGGCGCGCCGCGAGGTGCGTCGCGCGGCCGACCGGTGCCGGCCCCCGGGCGCCGCGCGGCCCCATGGACCGGCGGCCACCCCGAGGGGTGGCCGCCAGGAGGGAACCGGTGCCGTGGTCCGGCCGTGCTCGAGCTCAGCGCAGCATCACGAGCCGCACCACGCGATGCTGGTCGCCGGTCCGCAGGCGCAGGAAGTAGATCCCGGCGCCGGGGGCGGTCCCCGCCTCGGTGCGGGTGAACGAGGCCGAGTGCCAGCCGGCGGAGAACTCGCCGTCGGCGAGCGTCGCGACCCGGCGCCCGGCGAGGTCGTGCACGGTGAGCGTCGTGCGGGCCGCGGCCGGCAGCGCGAACCGCACCCGCGCCGGTCCGGAGGAGGGATTCGCGGATTCGAGCGCGAGCGCCACCTCGCGCGGGGCGGTCTCGCCCACCGCGACCGGGGTGCAGACGCCGGTCTCGGGGCCGAGGACGATGAACGGGCTGCCGACGTGGCCGCTGAGCGCGACGTCGTCGATCCACCAGCCGGGGGCGCCCACGCCGACGTCGGCGCCGAAGCGGAACCGGAAGCGGACGGTCTGGTTCGCGTAGGTGGTGCCCAGGTTCACGGTGGTGGCCACCATGGACGGGTAGCCGGTGCTGGTGCGCACCCACGCCGGGCGGCCCTCGATCGGGTTCGAGAAGCCGACCGAGAGCGTGCCGTTGTAGCCGGGCGAGGCGCTGGCGCCGATGTCGCTCCAGGTCGCGCCGCCGTTCGTGCTGATCTCGAGCACGCCGCCGTCGAAGGCGTTCGTGACGTCCCCCTCGAACGAGAAGCGATGCCAGAACGTCAGCACCAGCGGGTTCGCCGGGCTCACCGTGATCGGCGGGCTCACGAGCCGCAGGTCGGTGGTCGCCGCCACGTCCTCGACGAACAGCTCGTGGTCGGTGGGTGCGATCGCGACGCGCCGCCAGGGCCCGCCGACCGCGCCGGGGGCGGCGTCGGGGGTCCAGGCCGAGCCGTGCGCCTCGACGTCGTCGCTGCTCGCGGTCGTCTCGTCCGCGTGGACGTAGTCGTGGAGGCTCGCGAGCCGCGGGCCGGGCACGAGCAGGCCGGGGTCGTCGGCGGCCACCTCGAGCTCGATGGACGAGGCGGGGGAGGCGCCGCTCAGGTCCACGCGCACCGGCACGAACACGCTCTGGAACGGCGTGGTGTTCGACACCGGGACCACGTTGCCGTCCGGGAACGACACCGTGGCGTCCGGGGAGCTGAGCGTGAGGCTGGTGCCGCTGAGATTCGTCCAGCCGACGTTGCGCACCTCGACCAGCAGGGTCGCGCTCTCGCCGTTGTCGAGGTAGCTGTCGTTGTCGCAGCTGAAGAGGTCGTCGTCGAGCGAGAGCGAGAGCACCGCCAGGTCGCCGCCGGCGACGAAGCTCTCGACCACCCCCGGGTTGCCCGCGGCGTTGCGGTCGGGGGCCACGGCGCCGGTGCCGATGCCGCGCTTGGCGAACGCCTGCGCCATCAGCACGAAGTCGGCCGGGTCGCCGGCGGCGGCGGCGGAGAGGATCGCGTCGCGCGCCTCGACGAAGGTCGGCGCGTTGGGCGTCATCTTGTAGCCGCCGACCAGGTAGTCGCGCATGCGCTGGTTCGCCTGGTCGAAGGTGAGACGCCCGCTGTCGTTGAGCAGCGCCGCGTAGCACTCCCACAGCATCGTGCACCACACCTCGCCGGTGCGGTGGACTTGCGAGTTGTTCGCGCCGCTCGGGTCGCCGTTCGTGTTGAGCGGCGGCCCGGCCGGCAGCGCCTGCCCGTCCTGGATGTGGCGGAAGGTGAGCGGGTTCTTCGTCATGTCGGTCGAGTAGGGATAGCGCCGGATGCCGAAGTAGTAGGCGTTGTTCGCCACGGTGTTGCCACTCAGGGCGTAGGGGCCGACGTTGTAGACGCCGGCGAAGTTCGCGCCGCCCGGGGCCAGCGGGTCGCCGGGGCGCGCGGTCAGCATCATCGCGTGGAAGTCGCCCCAGCCCTCGCCCATGCCGCCGCCCTGGCCGTTCGTGAGCCCGCTCGAGTTGCCGACCAGCCGGTTGCTGATGTAGTGGCCCCACTCGTGGGCGACGATGTGGTTGTCGAGCGTGCCGTCCCGCTGCAGCTGGGTCTGGCGCGAGAGCGTGGCGGTGACGCCGGCGCCGAGCTGGGCGCGGATCGCGTTGCCGACCGACTGGGTCACCGAGATCACCGGGATCGTGATCGTGCCGTCGGTGCCGCCGAGACCCGGCGGGTTGGGATTGCTGACGTTGTCCACGATGATCACGGCGATCGCGCCCGCCGCCTGCGCGTTCTGCGCCTTGACGACGAACGTGCAGCTGCCCCGGTCCACCAGGGCGATGTTCCCGGCGACGGTGCCGCCGTTGTTCACCGCGGTACAGACGTCGTTCACCGGCGCGGTGGCGTCGGTGGCGGCGACCACGGTGCCCGAGACCGAGAACGACTGCGGCCCGAACCCGGTCGCGACGCCGACCGCGTAGGTCCCGGCCACCGCCCCCGGGGTGTGGACGACCAGGCTCGAGGCCGACACGTTGAACACGTACATCTGCATGCGCGGGCTCGAGCCGTCCGCCGGCGTGCTCATGTTCGCGTTGTTCGTGCCGCTGTAGTCCTGCCCCTGCGCGTGCAGCGGGTCGCCGGCGATCCCGCCGCGGCCGTAGTTGTCCGTCTGCGCGTTGCCGGACGCCTCGTCGAAGCCGGAGTCGTAGAACCAGTCGTGGAGGAAGTTGTTGAGATAGAAGAGGCTGGTCACCGCCGCCTGCCGCTGGGTGGCGTTCGCGTTCGGGGCCAGGTTCGTGTCGTAGAGGTGATCGAACACCCCGGGCGAGGTGACCGTCGCGCGCACGTCGCCGGCCGAGAAGCCGTCGGGAGCGGAGAGGTCGGCGTAGGCGTCCACGTTGTTGCCGGTGGTCACCGTGGCGCCGGGCGCCAGCCAGGGATCGTTGGTCGAGATGGGCCCGTTCTGGAGCGTGACGAGGTTGGGGGCGATCAGCGAGGGGTTGTAGAAGTTCGGCGTCCCGGTCGGGTGCGGCGACGGCGCCTCTCCCTGCGGCCCGTCCATCGGCAGGTTCGGCGCGGCGGTGTTCGCCCACAGCCGGTAGCCGAACGCCGCGTCGGCCATGATGCTGTGCCGGAACAGCACGCGTCCGTCGCCGGCCGAGAGCACGTAGGCGTAGGCCGCGGTCTCGCCGATCACCTCGACGTAGTGGCCCGCCTCGAGCCCGCCCGGGAGGTGGAACCAGACCGGCTTCGCGCGCAGGCCGCCACCGACGGCGAGGCCGTCGGAGCGCTCGCGCATCACCTCCGGCACCTCGAACCCCTGATACCCGTCGTGGCGCGCGGCGGGCGAGGGGAGGACCGCCGGCGCCACCGGCAGCCCGGCGAAGTCCTGCAGCGCCAGCGCGACCGCCCGGCCGGCGTCGAGCCGGAACGCCTGCGCGCGTGAGGTGGCGGCGCGGGCGCGCGAGGGCACGTGCCCCGCCACCGAGACCAGCCCGAGCCCGCGGTCCATGCCCACCTTGATCTCGTCGCGGAACACCTCGACCCCGTCCACCACCTGCCGGTAGCGGGCGATCACCGCCCCGCGTCCGGTGTCGTGGATGTCGACGAGCCGCAGCCCGTCCAGGTCCGCCCGGTCGAGCCGGTAGAGCGCGGCGACCTCGCCCAGGTGCGCGCGCGCGGCCCGGTCCGGTGTGCGCGCGGCGGGTCCGCCCGCAGCACCCGCGGTCGCCGGGCGCCGCTGCGCCCACACGAACGCGGGGACGCCGTAACGCTCGTCGATGCTCGCGACCCGGACCCGCCGCCGCAGTTCGGGCTCCGCGGCGGTGGCGCGCACCGCCCGCGCGAGGACGGCCGACGGCGCGGCGTCGAACGAGGCGTCGATCCCGGGCAGCGGGGCGGCGAGGGCCGGGAAGGCGACGCCGAGAAGGAGCAGCAGCACGAGCGGGGCGGCACGGAACGTCGCGGGCGGGGACACGGTTCCTCCTTCGCGGGGGGGTCGGAGCCGGGGGTGGGTGGGGCCAGGGACGCCCAGGAACCGCTCGAGGGCGACTAACTGTAGCGGGCGGGACCGCCTGCGTTCAAGCCCGGGGCGGGACCCTGTGGGACGACAGTGAGAATGTCCCCCCATGGACCTCATCCTCATGGGCGACCGGGACGCCCGGCGGCCGGGCCGGCGCACGGACGCGGACGGGCCCGGGAGACTCCCCCGGGCCCGTCCCGCCCTTCCCGTGGTCCGTGACGCGGGACCGCGGCGGCGGCTACTCGAGCACCAGCTTCCGCTCGGTCGTCCGGCCGCCGGCGACCAGCCGGGCGAAGTAGACGCCGCGACCCATGCGGACGCCGTCGTCCGAGCGGCCATCCCAGCGGGTGGAGAACGGACCGGCCTCCGCGTCCTGGTCCACCAGCGTGCGCACCGCCCGGCCCTGCAGGTCGTAGAGGCGGAGCGTCACCCGCGAGGCCGAGGGGACGTTGAACTCGAGGCGGCCGTCCGTGCCGGGGTTGGCTCCCAGGACGCGCAGCCGCAGCGCGTCGCCGGGAGCGGCCGGTGCGGCCGCCTCTTCCATGGGGACCCCGGCCTCGCCGCGCCGGGCGTGATCGCGGTCGTCGTCGTCGCGGTCGCGGTCGGCCGCGCGCGGCCCGGGGTGCGTCGCGTGGTGGACGTGACGGAACGGGTCGTGGGGCGGCGCCACGTAGGGGAAGTAGGGCAGGAACGGCCGGTCGTTGGCGTCCACGCCGTCCCCGAGCCGGTTGTTGGGGGCGACGTCGAAGCCGTCCACCAGCACGCCGGCGGCCACGCGCAGCGTGATGTCCACCACGTCGTCGCCGAGCCGGCGCCCGTTCGGGAAGCCGGCGACGTCGCCGGCCAGCACGCCGAGCCGCCGCGGCGTGTCCGCGGGCGGGATGGGCAGGTGGAGCCGCAGCTTCTCGCCCGGGGTGACGCCGGCCGGCTGGATGAGGCCCGCGACGCCGGTGGCGAACACGGCCACCAGGTCGGCGCGCGGCGTCGGCGGCACGGCGATCCCGTAGAGCAGCTGCAGCAGCCGCGCCGGCTCGGGGTCCACGACGTAGCCGGCGAAGTTGGCGAGGTCGTTCGCGGGCTCGCTGCCGTTGAACCGGTCCTTGTCCTGGAGCGGGATGACCACCTCGTTGACCAGCGGCATGCCGAGCCGCGAGACCTGCACCGAAGGCCCGCCGTGGCTCACCGTGCCGTCGGCGGCGAGGGTGCGCGTCATCGGCCGCTCGGCGGTGTTCCACACGCCGAGGATGTGGTTGCCCGCCGCCGCGCTCGGCGGTCCGCCGTCCCGGGTCAGGCGATCCATCGGCGCCTGCAGCACGATGGACATGACGTTGTAGCCGCCCACGCCGTCCACGCCCATGCCGCGGTCGCCGGGCGGACGGCGGATCGTGAGCAGGTCGAACAGCGAGGCGAGGTCGACGAAGAAGGGGTCGTCGCGCGGGCCCACGAACACACGGTAGCCGCCCGGCAGGTCCTGGACCGCCTGGCGGGCGAGCGTCCGGTAGTCCGGCATGGACGCCGGGCCGACGAACCACGGCGCCACCGGCAGGTCGCTGCCGAGCACGGTGCGCTGCTCGACCCCGCCGACCACGTCGATGCGGGTCAGCGTGTAGGTCTGGCGCACGTTCAGGTCCGGGTCGTCGAGCGAGGTGACCGGGCCGACGTTGTAGAGGAAGGTGGCGCCGGTGCGCCGGGTGGTCGTGAAGTCGAACTCGAAGCGCACGTGGCGGCGCGCGTCGCCGACGTTGTCGATGTTGATGTAGTAGCGGGCGTCGTCGTCGAAGGCCGCGAAGTTGGGCCCGCTGTTGGGCTCGAGCAGCGGCACCCAGTTGCCGACGAACGTCACCGCGCCGGGCGCGTCCTTCGCGACCCAGGCGTAGAGGTCCGTGTCGTCCGCCAGCCGGTCCTTCGTGGTGCCGGGGGCCTCGCTGTGGCTCGACGCGCGCGCCGCGGGCGTCGCGAGGAGGCCGAGGAGCATCAGGGCCGCGGCGAGGGCGCCGCACGGGATCCGCCGGTTCATCGGGTGGTCCTTTCTCCCGCCGGGGCGGGGCATGGGTCCGCGGGGGATCCCGCGGGTGGGGCGGCCGTCGCGCTCCGACCGGAGCGTCCGCGCGGCCGTCCCGCCGGGCTTCATGCCCCCACTACGGGGCGGGCGCGCGGCCGGATGAGCGACCGGGCGCCGGCGCCCCCGACGCTTGCCCCGCGCCCCCCGACTCCCTAGTCTCGCGTCCGCACACGACCGACCCAGCTTCGCCGGGGGCGACCGTCCCGCGCCGCGCGCTCGTCCGATCCGCGCTCCGCCCCGTAGCAGAGGACGATGGTCCCCACCACGAGGACGAGACAGCCCGATGAGCGACCCGGACCTCGACCGATCGTGCATCCGCCGCATGCGGGCGGGGGACGCATCGGGTCTGGAGGAGCTCTACGACCGTCACGCGGCGATGCTGTACGGCCTGGCCCTGCGCATCGTCGGCCGCCCGGCCGATGCGGAGGAGGTGCTGCAGGACACCTGGCTGCAGGCGTGGCGGACCGCCGCGACCTGGGACCCGGCGCGCGGCACGGTGGCGGGATGGCTGGTGACGCTGGCGCGCAGCCGCGCGATCGACCGCCTGCGCAGCATCGGCTCGCGCCGGCGTGCCGAGTCCTCGTCACCGCCGCCCGCGGCGCCGGCGACCGGCGACGAGCCGGCGGCGCGCGCCGAGCAGCGCGAGCAGCATGCGAGGATCACGGCCGCGCTGGCCGCGCTGACGCCGCGGCAACGGGAGGTGCTCGAGCTGGGATACTTCGGCGGGCTCTCGCAGTCCGAGATCGCCGGCCGGCTCGACGCCCCGCTCGGGAGCGTCAAGTCGTGGACCCGGCAGGGGCTCATGCGCCTGCGTGAGCTCGTGCCGCAGGAGGAGTCCTCGTGAGCGACCACCGCGACGAACACCTCGACCTGTGCGCCGCCCGGGCGCTGGGCTCGCTCGACGAGGCCGACCGTCCCGAGCTCGAGCGGCACCTGGCGACCGGCTGTCCGGTGTGCGCGCGCGCGCTCGCCGACCTCGCGGCGGGCGTCGAGCGGCTCGCCGCCACGGTGACGCCGGTGGCCCCGCCCGCACGGGTGCGGGCGGAGCTGCTCGAGCGCGTCCGGAGCGGGGACGGGCGGCCGGCGCCGGCCGCGGA
>CAZKQE010000039.1:0-12583 GCA_964554725.1 uncultured bacterium | reverse complement strand
GGGGGCCGGCGCGGCCGTCGGGGCGGCGCGCGGGCGGCGCTCCGGCTGCGTCCTCCGGCGCGGCGTCCGCGGCCGCGGGGCGTGGGGAGATGGGGTCGTCGGACACGGCGTCAATCCTACGGTGCGCGCCGCGCGCCGACAACGTTCGAGTTGCCCGGGGTCGGGTGCGCGCGGTCGTGAGGACGATCCGGAGCTTCGGAGTCGGTGAAAACCCGCAGCGCCGGTGGTCAGAAGACGCAATCCCGGAGGATCGGACGCCGCGATCGTTGCCGTGCGAGGCGCAGCGCCGCCCGGGAGCGGGCCATCCCGCAACGCGGTGGGGGATTCCTTCACCTCCCCATGACGCGCGGCATGATTCTCGCGTAGCCACCGGGCTGTCTCGTAAAGCGACCCGGCACGGTCATGGCCGGGGCGCCGATCGATCTCACGAAAGGACCGAGTGATGCATCTCCCGCTCCGCAACGGCCCGCCGCGCAGGTCCCTGCGCCCGGGGCTCCTCGTCGCCACGCTGGCGGCCGGTCTGGGGTCCATCGACCCCGCGGCGCCGGAAGCGCACGCCGCGACGTACTACGTCGACGGCCAGTGCGCCACCTGCACGGTCGCCGGTCCCGGCACGGAGTCGCAGCCGTACAAGACCATCGCCTCCGCCCTCGCGGTGCGCAAGGGCCCGGGGGTCACCATCGTCGTGAAGCCCGGCGTCTATCGCGAGCAGGTCACGATCAACGAGTCCGGGACCGCGGCGGAGCCGTTCGTCCTGCGCGCGGCGGGCCCGGGCGTGGTGCTCGAGGGCACCGACGACTTCAGCGCCGAGGCACTGTGGACGCCGATGGCCCCCACGCCGGTGGCCGGGAGCCAGGCGCCCATCGCGACCGACGCCGCCTGGCTGGCGGCCGGGATCAACTGGTCGCCGAAGCAGGTGTTCGTCGACGGGAGGCGGCTGGTACGCTCGAGCGCCAGCCCGGCCCTGCTGCCGGCCGGCGCGTTCACCTGGGTGGCGGGCGAGGGCCTCTACCTGAACCTGGCGGGGGAGAACCCCGGACGGCACGAGGTGCTGGTCGGCCGGCGCAGCTCCGGTGTCCGGGTCGGCGGCAGGTCGTGGGTCACCATCGAGGGCTTCGAGATCCGGCGCGCCGATGACAACGCGATCGACCTCTTCACCGGCTGCTCGGACCTCCGGGTCGCGGGCAACGTCATCACCGAGGCCTACGACTACGGCATCAAGACGGCGGGCGGCGTCCGCATCCTCATCGAGGGGAACCGGGTCTCGGGCAGCACCGGCCACGGCATCGGCCTCGCGTCCGGCTCGACCGGCTGCATCGTCCGGAACAACGAGGCCTTCCGCAACGCCCAGCCGAACGTCCGCGCGGCGAAGGGGATCTACCTCCAGGCCTCGCCGCAGAACGTGATCGTCGGCAACCGTACCTACGAGAACCAGGACAGCGGCATCCAGATCAACGCCGGGTCGCACTACTGTCTGGTCTACAACAACCGCTCGTGGAACAACGGCGACCACGGCTTCGACCATCTCGACGCCACCGGGACCAGCCACGTCCACAACGTGGCCTGGGGCAACTTCAAGGACGGCTTCTCGATCGAGGGGAACTCGCCGGGCACGCAGCTGTTCAACTGCATCGCCGCCGACAACGGCCTCACGACCGACCGCTTCAACCTGTGGGTCAACGCCGCGTCGGCCGTCGGCTTCCGCTCCGACTACAACGTGTTCTGGAACTCGAACGGCCAGGCGCCGGTGAAGTTCATCACGACCAAGTACAAGTTCCTCGCCGACTACCAGGCGGCGACCGGACTCGACCTCCACTCGCTCCAGAGCAACCCCCAGCTCGGGAACCCGCGGCGCGGGGACTTCGTCCCCATGAGCGGCTCCCCGGTGATCGACGCCGGCACGTCGGAGCTCCCGTACTGGCCGGCAGAGGATGGCGAAGGGCACGTCCGCTTCGACGACCCCATGACGGTGGACGCCGGCGCGGGCGACATCACGTACGCCGACATCGGCGCCCTCGAGTTCGTCGGACCGGTCGAGGAGGCCCCGACCCAGCTGCCGCCGCCTCACGACACGATCGGCGACCGGCCGCTGGGCGCGTTCGACCGCACCGCCGCCGGCGGGACGGGCGAGCTGTCGCTCTCCGGGGCGTTCCCGAACCCCTCCCGGGACGGGGTCGGGTTCGCGATCGACCTGCCGCGGGATTCGCGGGTGGAATGGGCGGTCTATGACCTGCAGGGACGCACGGTCTGGAGCGAGAGCCGCGCCCTCCCGGCCGGCCGCAACGAGCTGCGCTGGGGCGGGACCGACGACGCGGGGGGCCCGGCGGCCACCGGCGTCTACCTCGTCCGGGCGAGGGTCGAGGGTCGCCAGTTCGTCCGCAGGGTCATCCGCTTCTAGCCCGGGGCCGGGAGGGGGCGACGCGAGGCGGCCGGGCCGTGGCGGGCCCGGCCGCCTCGTCTGGTACGGCGTGGGAGGGAGGGTATTGATATTGTGTACTCATATCAAACCTGTCGTGTTAGTATTACCTCATCCCGTGCGCCATCACCCCGCTCACCCTCGTCCGGAGGTCGCTGTGCCCGTCCCCACGTCCCCGATCCATCGCCCCCGCATCGTCGCGGGCCTGCTGCTGCTCGCGCTCGCCGCCGCGTACCCGCGGCCGTCGGGCGCCGCCACCGTCTACTATGTCGACAACCAGAGCGCGACCTGCAACAACGCCGGGGCGGGGACCGAGGCCGAACCGTACTGCACGATCTCGGCGGCGGTGGCGGCCCGCAAGGGCCCCGACATCACGATCGTCGTCAAGCCGGGACTCTATCGCGAGCAGGTCACGGTGCCCGCGTCGGGCGCGGCGGGGTTGCCCTACGTGATCCAGGCGCAGGGCCCCGGCGTGATCGTGGACGGCGCCGATGACTTCGCGAACACCGCCCTGTGGGCGCCGGCGACCGGCACCGTCTTCGTCGCCTCGAGCGTGACCTGGGCGGCGCTGCAGGTGTTCGTGGACGGGGCGCGGCTCACCCCCTCGACCGTGACGCCCGACGTCCTGCCGGTCAACGCCTTCACCTACGTCGCCGGGCAGGGACTGTACGTGAACCTGGGCGGGGCCAACCCCGGCTCCCGTCAGACCGCCGTCGGACGCCGGAGCTTCGGCTTCAACGTGTTCAGCAAGACGTTCGTGACCATCGACGGCTTCGAGGTCCGGAACACCGAGAGCCGCGGGATCAACCTCCAGAACGGGTGCGCCGACCTGGTCATCGCGCGGAACCGGGTCACGTTCGCGAACAGCTACGGGATCCAGACCGTCAACGGCCAGCGGATCGTCATCGAAGGCAACGTCGTCTCGGACTGCAACCTCCACGGCATCGGGCTGACCGCCGGCGCCAGCGGCTGCGTGGTGCGGGACAACGAGTCGTTCCGGAACGCGGATCCCGCCATCCGTCGCGCCAACGGCATCCACCTGTTCGGGGCGCCCGGGAACACGCTCTACCGCAACCGGGTGTACGGCAACCAGGACACCGGGATGCAGTTCAGCGGCGGCTCGAACGACTGCGTGGCGTGGAACAACCGCTCGTGGAACAACGGCGACCACGGCTACGACCATCTCGCGTCCAGCGGGGTCTACCATACGAACGACGTCGCGGCCGGCAACTTCAAGGACGGATTCTCGTTCGAGGGCAACTCGCCCGGCGGTGGGCTCTTCAACTCGATCGCGGTCAACAACGGCATCACCAGCGACGAGTTCAACCTGTGGGTGGACGCGGCCTCCTCGGTCGGCTTCACGGGGAACCGGAACATCTTCTGGAACTCGACCGCGCAGGACCCGATCAAGTTCGGGGTCACGCGCTTCGCCCTGCTCGGCGACTACCAGGTGGCGAGCGGTCTGGACCTGAACTCGATCCAGTCCGATCCGCGCTTCACGAACGCCGCGGCCGGCGACTTCACGCTGCTCGCCGGCTCGCCGGCGATCGACGCCGGCGACTCGGGCGTGCCCCTGTGGCCCGCCACCGACGCCGCGGGAGTCGCGCGCTACGACCACCTCGGCACCGCGGACACCGGCGCCGGGCCGGTCACCTTCTCGGACATCGGGGCGCTCGAGTTCATCCCGCTCTTCGACTCCGCACCGGTCGTGACCAGCCCCTCGATCCTCAAGCCGACTCCCGGCTCGACGGTGACCTTCGACGTCGTGGCGTTCGACCCGGACGGCGACCCGATCACCTCTCTGGTCATGGTGCTCAGGAAGATGCCGCCGAACAGCGGCGCCACGTTCCTCCCCAACGCGAACAACACCGGCGGTACGTTCACGTGGGCGACCGGCTCGCACCATGGCAACTTCCAGGTGGAGTTCGTCGCCAGCAACGCCCTGTCGGGCAAGAGCCACACGAACATCCAGATCAAGACGAACGGGCGCCGGGAGGCGGTGGAGACCGCGCCGGTGACGGAGCTCGCGCTCTCGGGCGGGTTCCCCAACCCGGCGCGCGGTGCGGTCGAGTTCGCGCTCGACCTGCCGGCGGACGCCGAGGTGCGCTGGGAGGTCTACGACCTGCAGGGCCGGACCGTGTGGTCGGAGGCGCAGCTCCTCGCGGCGGGCCGGCGGACGCTCCGCTGGGACGGCACCCTGGCCGGGCGCGGCGCGGCGCCGACCGGGATCTACCTGGTGCGGGCCTCGGTGGGCGAGCGTCAGTTCACCCGGCGGGTGGTGCGCTTCTAGGCGCGACGCGCCGGCGGACGGACGACGGCGGCCGGACGAGCGATCGTCCGGCCGCCGTGCCGTGTCCGGCTACGCCGGCCGGCCGGGCTGGGGGACGATCCGCAGGTAGGGGCGCGGAGCCTTCCAGCCCTGGGGATACGTCTTCTTCGCCTCCTCGTCGGACACCGAGCCGGCGATGATGACGTCCTCGCCCGGCTTCCAGTTCACCGGGGTCGAGACCTTGTGCTTCGCCGTGAGCTGGAGCGAGTCGATCACCCGCAGCACTTCGTCGAAGTTCCGGCCGGTGGTCATCGGGTAGACGATCATCAGCTTGATCTTCTTGTCGGGCCCGATGACGAAGACGTTGCGCACGGTCTGGTTGTCGGCGGGCGTGCGGCCCTCCGAGGTGCCGGCGGTGGCGGCCGGCAGCATGCCGTAGAGCTTGGCGATCGCCAGGTCGGGGTCGCCGATCATCGGGTAGTTGGGGGCGTGTCCCTGCGTCGCGAGGATGTCGGCCGCCCACTCCGCGTGGCGGTCCACCGGGTCGACGCTGAGGCCGATGATCTTCGTGTTCCGGTTCTCGAACTGGGGCTTGAGCTTCGCCATGTAGCCCAGTTCGGTGGTGCAGACCGGGGTGAAATCCTTGGGATGCGAGAAGAGGATGGCCCACGAGTCGCCGATCCACTCGTGGAAGCGGATCCGGCCCTCGGTGGTCTGGGCCTCGAAGTCCGGGGCGGTGTCGCCGAGTTGAAGTGCCATCGCGTGCCTCCTTGGGTGGGGAGCGGAGGCTACCGTAGCTCCCGGCGGTGGAACAAGGGGAGGGCGGGGCCTCACTCCCCGCCGTGGAGCCGGATGAACTGCCGCAGCAGCCACGAGCCCCCGAACCAGACGACCGCGGCGGCCAGCGCGACGACCGCTCCGACGATCCACCACGACGTCCTTCGCATCGCAAGTCCCCCCGCCGGCGCCACACGGACTCTCTGAACCCGCCGGGCATGATAGCGCGAACGCGGCCGGAAGGACGCGCGCCCCCCGGTCTCGGCCATGGCCCGGCCGTCCCGGCTCTGATAGCCTCGAGTCGTCCGCCGTCGCGCACACACCTGCGGTCCCCGGTCGCACGGGGACCCGCATCCCGCCGGCCTCGGCACGGGGCGGCACGGAGGCATGTCCATGGTCCATCGCCCGCGCGCCGTCCGCCGTTCGCTCGCCGCCCTCGTCGCCCTCGCCCTGCCGCTCGCCGCGGGGGCGGCGTCGGCGAAGGCCCCGCCCGCGCAGGGCCCGCTCCAGGTGGACGCCCGTCGGGTCGAGGCGACCGTGACGCGGGGCAGGGCGAGCATCGGGCGGGAGAGCGGGGTCCCCCGCGCGCTCTACGACCTGAGTCACCCGGTCGCCGGGGCCACCCCCGAGGCGATGGCCCGGGCGTTCCTCGCCGAGCGGAGCGGGGAGCTGCGTCTCGACGACCCGACCCTCGCCGACCTGACGCTGCGGGCCACCCGGCGCGGGCGGGCGGGTACGGTGGTCCGCTTCGAGCAGCGCATCGCGGGGATCCCGGTGCTGGCCCCCGACCTGGCGGTGACCATCGACGACCGGCAGCGGGTCCGCTTCGTCGCCAGCGGCTATCAGCCCGGGCTGGCGCTCGCCTCGACCGTGCCGGCGGTGGCCGGCAGCGAGGCCCGGTCGCTCGCACTGGGCCGCCTCGGGGTCGAGGGCGCGCTCGCTCATGAGACGACGAGGCTGGTGGTGGTCCCTGCGGGCAAGGTCGCGCGCCTGGCCTGGCAGGTCCGCGTGGTGCCCGCGGTCTCCCCACCGGGCGACTGGGAGGCGCTGGTGGACGCGGCGAGCGGGGAGGTGTTCCACCTGGTGAACCGCGCGCTCCACGTGGCCGGCAGCGGCATGGTGTTCGATCCCGACCCGCTCGGCGCCGCGCACGCGACCTACGGCAGCCCGGGCTACGGCGACGGCGGGGACGCGGCGACCGCGCAGCTGAATGCGGCGCGCGCCACGCGCGTGCTGCCCGACCTCACCGACCTCGGCGGGGGGACGTACAAGCTGGAGGGACCGTACGCCCAGATCGTGGACTCGGAGGCGCCGTTCAAGGGTCTCTTCACGCAGGCCGGGACCACCTTCCACTTCGACCGGTCGCAGGACGCGTTCGAGGCGGTCAACGCCTACTTCCACATCGACCAGATCATGCGGCATCTCAACCTGACGCTGGGCGTGACGGTGATGCCCTACCAGTACGCGGGCGGCGTGCGCTTCGACCCCTCCGGCCTGAACGGCACCGACAACTCCCACTACCTCACCTCCACCGGACAACTCGCCTTCGGCGAGGGAGGGGTGGACGACGCCGAGGACGCCGACGTCGTCATCCACGAGCTCGGCCACGGGCTGCACGACTGGCTCACGCTCGGCGGGCTCTCGCAGGTCGAGGGCCTGAGCGAGGGGCTGGGCGACTACTTCGCCCAGTCCTACAGCCGCAGCCTCGGTCAGTGGGCCGCGAACGAGGCGCCCTACCACTGGGTGTTCAGCTGGGACGGCCACAACGAGTTCTGGGGCGGCCGCATCACGAACTACGGCGCCGCCTATCCCGGCGGTCTGATCGGGCAGGTGCACACCGACGGCCAGATCTGGGCCTCGAGCCTGATGCGGATCTGGAACGACGTCGGCCGCGCGAAGACCGACGCGGCGGTGTGCGAGGGCATCGCGATGACGAACTCGGGCTCGAGCCAGAACGATGCCGCGCAGGCGGTGCTGACGGCCGCGATCGCGCTCGGCTGCACCCCGGCGGAGATCGACGCGTTCGTGACCCACTTCCAGGCGACCGGCTACGACGTCAGCGTGGGGATCGACTACGTGGCGAACGCGGTGGCCGACGAGTGCCCGGGCGCTCCGGCGAACGAGAACGGGGTCCTCGAGCCGGGCGAGGCCGCGGAGGTCGTGGTCGCGCTCGCGGCCGCCGGCATCACCCATACCGGCGTGAGCGGCACCCTGTCCACGACCACGCCCGGGGTCACCCTCCTCGACGCGACGGCGACCTGGCCCGACCTCGCGGTCGGGGTGGCGACGGACAGCGACGCGCCGCACTTCCGGGTCGCGCTGGATGCGTCGGTCGCCTGCCTCTCGACCATCGACTTCGAGCTGAGCGTGACCTCCGATCAGGCCGGGCCGCTGGTCCTCCCGTTCTCGCGCCCGGTCGGGCAGCCGCTGGTGCCGGCGGGACTGCCGGCCGCGATCCCCGACAACTCGACCGCCGGCGTCACCAGCACGCTCCCGGTCGGCACCGGCGTCACGCTCGGCGACGTGAACGTGCGGGTGAGGATCGATCACCCCTACGTGGGTGACCTCCACATCAAGCTGCGCAGCCCGCTCGGGACCGAGGTGATCCTGCTCGACCGGCCCGGGGTGCCGCCGTCCTCGTTCGGCTGCGCCGACGACGACCTGGACGTCACGTTCGACGACGCCGCCTCCGTGGTCCCCGAGTCCCACTGCGCCGGGACGAACCCGTGGCTGACCGGGAGCGCACGCGCGGTCCAGCTCCTGTCCGCCTTCAACGGACAGTCGTCCCTCGGCGACTGGGTGCTGACCGTCTCGGACCGCGCGTCGCAGGACCTGGGCTCGCTGCTCGAGTGGGAGCTCCTCACGACCCCGCCGCTGCCCGGCGCCTGCGCGACCTGCCCGGCCGTCACGGCGGTCGCGCTCCCCGGGAGCGGCACCGGCGCGGTGACGCTGGGCCCCGCGCGCCCCAACCCGTTCTCCCGCGCGACCGAGGTGGCGTTCCGGCTCGCGCGGCCGGGGCGCGCGACGCTGCGCGTCTACGACGTGGCGGGGAAGGTGGTGGCGACGCTCGTGGACGGCGTCCTGGACGCCGGGCCGCACACCGCCGCCTGGGACGGTCGCGACCGCGACGGCGCGCCGGTCGCCGCCGGCCTCTACTTCACGCGGCTCTCCACGGACGCCGGAGGCGGCACGCGGCCGTTGCTCCTGCTCCGCTGACGGCGGCGGGGCGGAGGGACCGCCGCGTCCCGCCGGGCGGGGTGGCGCCGGGGTGTGGCCCGCGCGCCGGGGGCGAGGGCGGCCGGGGGTTCTCACCCAGCGCGCGGTGGGAACCCTCTACCGGGACCCTCACGGCCTCCATCGGAGCGTGAGCCTTGGGTCGCGTGCCATTGCGCGCCAACACGTTGCGGACCCGCCTGCGGATGGCACGGTTCTCGCCTTCGGTCTCTTCTGGGTCTTGGCATCCAGCCCGACCCGACGAGCGCCCCGAACCCGCCAACCGGAGGATGCCTTGCACCGCCTCATCCCGCTCACCATCGCACTCCGCCCCGCTCCCCGCCTCGCCGTTCCCGCCACGGTCCTCGCGATCGCGCTGGCCGCGGGGATGCCGGCCCGGACGGAGGCGGCGACCTTCTACGTCGACAACCAGAGCGCCGGGTGCTCGAACAGCGGCGCCGGCAGCGAAGCGCAGCCCTACTGCACGATCGCGGCCGCGGTCGCCGCGCGCGGGGCCGCCGGCAACACCATCCTGGTGAAGCCCGGGACCTACCGCGAGCAGGTCACGGTGCCGGTCTCCGGCGCCGCCGGCTCGCCGTTCGTGCTGCGCGCCACGGGTCCCGGCGTCGTGGTGGACGGCGCCGACGACCTCTCGGGCGCGGGACTCTGGGCCCAGACGGGCCCGGCGGCCAGCTACGAGAACCACGTGCTGCAGGCGGCCGACGCCGCGTGGGTCGCGGCCAGCGTCACCTGGAGCCCGCAGCAGGTGTTCGTGAACGGTGTCCGCCTCGCCCCGACCACGGCCGCCCCGTCCGTCATGCCGATCAACACCTTCACCTGGATCTCCGGGCAGGGCCTGTACGTGAACGTGGGCGGCGGCAACCCGGGGCTCGGCCAGGTGCTCGTCGGCCGGCGCAGCTACGGCTTCAGCATGTTCGCGAAGTCGTGGGTGACGATCGAGGGCTTCGAGATCGCGCGCCAGGAGAGCCGGGGCGTCTACCTCCAGACCGGCTGCAGCAACGTCACGGTGGCGGGCAACCGGGTCCGGCTCACGCGCAGCTACGGGATCCAGACGGTGGGCGGCAGCGCGGTGACGATCCAGAACAACGTCGTCTCGGACTGCGGCTATCATGGCATCGGCCTCACCGCCGGCTCGAACGGCTGCACGGTCCGCGGCAACGAATCCCTCCGCAACGCGGATCCCGACATCCGCCGGGCGAACGGCATCTACCTCCACGGCTCGACCGGGAACACCCTGAGCGGGAACAACCTGCACGACAATCAGGACAGCGGCATGCAGTTCAGCGGCGCCGCCAACAACAACGTCGCCTGGAACAACCTGTCCTGGAACAACGGCGACCACGGCTACGACCACCTCAGCGCGTCGGGCACCATCCACTACAACGACATCGCCTCCGGGAACTACAAGGACGGGTTCTCGATCGAGGGCAACGCGCCCTACACGCAGCTCTACAACTGCATCGGCGTGAACAACGGGATCACCACGGACGAGTTCAACCTGTGGGTCAACGACTCGTCCTCGGTCGGGTTCGTGTCGAACCACAACATCTTCTGGAACTCGACCAGCCAGCCGCCGATCAAGTACATCGCGACGAAGTACTCGACCCTGGCCGGGTATCAGGCCGCGAGCGGCCAGGACGCCAACTCCCGGCAGGCGGACCCGCGCTTCGTGAACGGTCCGGGCGGAGACTTCCGGCTGCTCGCGGGTTCGCCCGCGATCGACGCCGGGACCTCGAACGGCGCCTGGTGGCCGGCGTCCGACATGAGCGGCCAGGGTCGCCTGGACGACCCGGCGACCGCCAACACCGGCGCCGGGCCGGTCCTGTTCGGCGACATCGGCGCGTTCGAGTTCGTGCCGACCGTCGCGGACCGGGCGCCGGTGGTCGTGAGCCCGTCCCTCGTCAAGGCGGCCCCCGGCAGCACGGTCAACTTCACGGTCACGGCCAGCGACCCGGACGGACATCCGATCCAGTCCCTCACCATGGTGCCGGTCAAGATGCCGGCGAACCACGGCGCGGTGTTCACGACGAACGCGGCGAAGACCTCGGGCACCTTCACCTGGGCGCTCGGGACCTTCAAGGGCGACTTCCAGGTCCGGTTCGTCGCCACGAACGCGTTGTCCGGCAGCGCCACCACGAACATCAAGGTGAAGGCGACCGGCCGCAACGGGGCGGAGGAGGACGGGCTCGTGGCCGGCGGCCCGGTGCTCGCCTTCTCGAACGCCTTCCCGAACCCCAGTCGTTCCGGGGTCGAGTTCGCGCTCGACGTCCCGGGCGAGACCGAGGTGCGCTGGGAGGTCTTCGACCTGCAGGGACGGACGGTGTGGTCCGAGGCGCGCGCGGTGGCGGCCGGCCGGACCCAGCTCCGCTGGGACGGGCGGACGGCGACCGGTGACGCGGCCGCGACCGGGGTCTACCTGGTGCGGGCGGCGGTGGACGGCGCGGTGTTCCAGCGGCGGATCGTGCGCTTCTGACGCCCGGACGGCGGTGCTCCCGCCGCTCCGGAGAGGTTTGCAGGGGACTCGCCCACGGCGCTACGCTGTGGGCGAGTCGCTTTCGTTCGGCAGCCTGGCGTCCCCCATCCGGAGGCGCCGTCGCGTCCCGCGGCGGTCGTCGTCATGAGCGATCCCCCATCGGTGACCATCCATGTCTCGGCAGCCCTGCGCGCGTTCTGCGGCGGGGCCCCGACCATCCCGCTCGCGGCGCCGAACGTGCGCGACGCCCTCGCGCGCCTCGAGCGGGAGCACCCGTCGCTGTACGTCAGCATCTGCGACGAGACCGGCGCGATGCGCCGCCACGTCAACCTGTTCATCAACATGTCCAACGTCCGTGACCGCGAGGGGCTCGACACGCCGCTGACCACCGGCGACGTCGTCACGATCCTGCCCGCGGTGTCGGGAGGATGAGATGCCGGAACGCGTGATCCTCAGCATCGGAACCAAGAAGGGCCTGTTCGTCGCCGAGGGCTCCCGGACCCGCCGCACGTTCGACCTGCGGGGTCCGTTCTCCCCCGGCGTCGCGGTCTACGCCTCGCTCATCGACACGCGCGGGACGCCGCGCATCTTCGCCTCCAGCTGCAACGCGTTCTTCGGCATGAAGGTGCTGCGTTCGACCGACCTCGGGAAGACCTTCAAGGAGACGAAGTCGGCCCCCGCGTTCCCCAAGGACGACGGGCGCGCGCTGGCGAACATCTGGTCCCTCGAGGCGGGACGGGACCGCAAGGAGCTGTGGTGCGGCGTCGAGCCGGCCTCGCTGTTCCGCAGCCGGGACGGCGGGGACTCGTGGGAGATGGTCGAGGGGATCAGCAACCACGACCACGCGCGCAAGTGGCATCCCGGCAACGGCGGACTCTGCATGCACACCGTGCTGCGCGACGGCCAGCGCGTCCACCTCGGCATCTCGACCGGGGGGCACTACCTGAGCGAGGACGGCGGCGAGACCTTCCGGGCCGCGAATGCCGGCGTCGGCGCCGGGTTCGTGCCCGACCCGTACCCCGAGTTCGGCCAGTGCGTGCACAAGATCGCCGGCCACAAGGACGCGCCGGGACGCTTCTACATGCAGAACCACGGCGGCTGGCCCGACCGGCCGGGTATCGGCGTACTGCGCAGCGACGACCACGGTCACACCTGGCGTTCGATCGCCGCCGGGCTCCCGTCCGACTTCGGCTTCCCGATCGTCGTCCACCCGCACGACGCGGACACCGTGTACGTGATGCCGCTCGAAGGCATGACCCGCGCCTGCCCCGGCGGCGCGCCGGCGGTGTGGCGCAGCGAGAACGGCGGCGACTCCTGGCGCCGTCTCGCGAAGGGGCTGCCCCGGAAGGAGAGTTTCTTCACCGTCCAGCGGGACGCGATGGACATCGACGAGCTGAACTCTCCCGCGCTCTAC
>CAZKQE010000038.1:0-12619 GCA_964554725.1 uncultured bacterium | reverse complement strand
CGTCGATCATCGCGGCGAGCGTGGTGGACTTGCCCGAGCCGGTGCGGCCGGTCACCAGGACGAGGCCCCGCGGCGAGAACGCCAGCTCGCGCACCGCCGGCGGCAGGTGGAGGTCCTCGATCGCGGGCACCTCGACCGGGACGTGGCGCAGGGCGAGCGCCGGCGTGCCCCGCTGCATGAAGATGTTGGCCCGGAAGCGGGCGAGGCCCGAGACGCCGAAGGCGAAGTCGATCTCGTTGTGAGTCGAGAAGTACAGCCGCTGTTCGTCGTTGAGGAGCTGGTGACACACGTCCCGCAGATCCTGGGCGCTGGGCGCCGGGTCCTCGAGCGTGTAGAGGATGCCGTCCACGCGCACCACCGGGGGGGTGCCGGCCTTCAGGTGCAGGTCGCTCGCGCGGGCGGCGATCATCTTCTCGAGCACACCGCGGATGTTCATCGCGTCCCTCCGCCGTCTCCGGTCCGCAGGGACCGGCGCCATCCGCCGCCCGTCCGGTCCGGAGCGGCGGACGGCGCGATCATCAGGGCTCGACCAGGAACAGCGGCTGCCCGTACTCGACCGGCTGGGCGTTCTCGACCAGGATCTTGACCACCCGGCCCTGGACCTCGGACTCGATCTCGTTCATCAGCTTCATCGCTTCGACGATGCACACCGTCTGGCCGACCGACACCGCGTCGCCGACCTCGACGTAGGGATCCGCGTCGGGCGCCGGCGAGCGGTAGAAGGTGCCCACCATCGGCGACGTGATCACCCGCTGCGAGGCGGCGGGTGGCGCCCCCGCGCCCGCCGCGGGCGTCGCGGCGGCCGGCGGCGGCGCCACCGGCGCCTGCGTCACGACCGGGATCCCGCCGCCCTGGGCCGCGATCCGCACCGTGCGGCCGCCGGTCGTCACCTCGAGCTCCCCGATCCCCGTGCTCTGGACGAGCCCGATCAGCTCGCGGAGCTCGTCGAGCGCGAACCCGCCGGGGCGGGTCCCCGGGGAGGTATCGGCGCCGCCGGAGCGCCCCTTGACCGGCTTCGCGCCGGCCGCCGGGGCGGTCGGACGCCGCCCGCCGCCCCGCCTAGCGCCGGGCATCGGCGAGGTGTCCGACCAGGGCGCGCAGGGCCAGCAGATAGCTGTCCGCGCCGAATCCCTGCACGACACCGAGGACGGCGCCGCTCAGGGTCGAGGCGTGGCGGAAGGACTCTCTGGCGATCGGGTTCGTCAGGTGGACCTCCACGACGGGGACGTCGGCCGCGAGCGCCGCATCGCGCAGCGCCACGCTCGTGTGCGTCAGGGCCCCGGGGTTGAGAAGGATGCCGTGGGAGTGGCCGCGGGCCCGGACCAGGGCATCGATCAGCACACCCTCGTGGTTGCTCTGTCGACACTCCACCTCGGCGCCCAGCTCGGCGCCGAGTCCCGCGAGACGGCGGTCGATCTCATCGAGGGTGTCGTGCCCGTAGATGCGGGGCTCCCGCCTGCCGAGCGTGTCGAGGTTGGGACCGTGCAGAACCAGGATGCGATGCATGAGCCTCAGCGCCTGGCCCCGACTTCGAGCATGGCCGCCTCCATGACCCGGCGGTCGATCGGACGCGGGACGCTAGCATGGCCCATCCGGGGCGTCAACACCCAGCGGATCGCGCGGCCGCGCTTCTTGTCGTGACGCATCGCGGCGTGCAGACGGGCGAGCCGGAGCGGCGGCATCGCGCGCGGGAGGCGCAGCCGGTCGAGCAGCGCCTCGAGCCGGGCCCGCTCCGCCGCCGGGAGTCCGGCGAGCCGCTCCGACAGGCGCGCGGCGGCGCGCATGCCGATCGCCACCGCCTCGCCGTGCAGGATGCCGCGGTAGCCGAGCGCCGCCTCGATCGCGTGCCCGAGAGTGTGCCCGAAGTTGAGCGCGGTGCGCGGACCGCCCGCGCGCTCGCGCTCGTCGGCGCGCACCACCCGGGCCTTGACCGCGACCGCCGCGCGCACGCCGGCCGCCAGCGCCGCCGGCTCGCCGGCGGCCAGGGCGCGGGCGCGCGCCTCGATCCCGCGGAACAGCCGCGCGTCCACCGCCATGCCCATCTTGACCATCTCGGCGAGCCCGGCCCGCCGCTGCCGCGGCGGCAGCGTGGCGAGCGTGTCGGGGTCGGCGACCACCAGCGCGGGCTGGTGGAACGCCCCGACCAGGTTCTTGCCCGCCGGCAGGTCCACCGCGGTCTTCCCCCCCACGCCCGCGTCCACCTGGGCGAGCAGCGTGGTGGGCACCGCGACCCAGCGGATGCCGCGCAGCCAGGTGGCGGCGGCGAAGCCCGCCAGGTCGCCGACGGCGCCGCCGCCGAGCGCGATCACGGCGTCGCCCCGCCCCAGACTCCGCGCCGCGAAGCGCCCCCACAGGCGCTCGAGGGTGGCGGGGCGCTTGGCCGCCTCGCCGCGCGGCACCCGCACCAGGTCGGCCGTCACGCCGGCCCGCCGCAGCGAACGCAGCGCACGCGCGCCATGGAGCGCCGCCACCCGGGCATCGGTCACCACCACCACGCGCGTGGCGCCGGTCACGAGCCGGGTCCGCCGGCCGAGCGCGGCGAGCGCGCCGCGCCGGACGACGATGCGCGAGCGCGCGCGCACGGCGGGATAGCGAAGGTCGAGTTCGGCGGCCACCGCCGCAGGGTAGGGCCTAGGGCCGCGGCGTGCCAGACCGATCCTTGAGCCGGCCCAGCTCGCGGGTCAGCCGGCGCATCTCGCGGTCCAGCTCGGCGACGCGGCGCGGGCGGTTCGCCTGCGGGTCCGCCTCGGCGCCGGCGAGCCACTGGGGCACGCGCTCGCGCGACTCGCCGAGCACGACGGCGCCGGTGTAGCCGACCTCGCGCCGCACCCACACCAGCGTGACCTCGCGGCCGGGCCGGGTGGCGAGCACCCAGCGCGCGAGCTGTTCGGGGGTCTCGATGCGCTCGCCGTCGAAGGCGACGATCAGGTCCCCGGGACGCAGCCCCAGCCGGTCGGCGGGGCCGCCGCCGATCACCCCCTCGACCTGCGCGCCGATCGGGGTGTCGGGGCCGCCCTCGCGGTCGCTGGCGAGGCTGGCGGCGAGGGTGGTCACGCCCAGGTAGCCGTGCGGGACGCGTCCCTCCTTCTTGAGGCTCTCGATCACCGGACGCAGGGTCTCGACCGGCATCGCGAAGCTGTTCCCGCCCGAGCGATGCTCGCCGGCGCCGGTGACGTCGGGCGAGCCCAGCTCGCCCTGCACCAGCGCCGCCAGCTCGCCGTGGATGTTGAGCGCGGCGGCGCCGCTGTTGCCGGGGTAGACGGTGTTCGTGAGCTGGAGCAGCCACTGGCCGGGCTCGCGATGGCGCTGGGCGACGTTGCCGAGCGACTGGGTGGGCTGGGCGCTGTAGGAGGTGCCGAGCGAGATCATCCAGTCGCCGACGCGGGCCGGGCGCCCCTCCGCGAACCGCAGCGCCGGCAGCCGCAGGTCGGGCACGCGCAGCAGGGCGAGGTTGAACACCGGGTCGAGGCCGACGATCGTGGCCTCGACGCTGCGCCCCGCGGCGGTGCTGATCAGGACGCGCTCGGCCTCCAGCACGACGCTCGCGGTGGTGAGGATGAGGTCGGGCTCGACCACCACGCCGGAGCCCGCGCGGGTGCGGACGCGCGGCGTGGCGGAGGACGGCGACGACTCCGTGCGGGCGGCGAACACGGTGACGACCGAGGGTCGCGCGCGGCGGGCGATCGCGTCGACGTCGGTCTGCAGGGCGGACAGCGTCCCCTGCGCGCCGGCCCCGGGCGCCCGCGCGAACGCCGCCACGGTGAGCAGGACGAGCACCGGCGCGGCGAGCGGGAGGCGCGGGCGGGACGACGGGGCGCTCATCGCGGGTCCGGGCTAGAAGGTGATGATCGCCTTCTCACCCTGCACGCTCGGGTTGAGCTTGAGCGGGGTGTGCACGCGGCCCTTGTGGAGCACGACCGGGTCGAGGATGAACTCGATGTCGGCGCTGTGGTCGAACAGGCTGTCGGGGACCCCGGCGTCCGGCGCTCCGACCCGCCCGGCGACCGCTCCCTCGCCCGGGCCGGTGACCAGCCGCGCGGCCGCGGGCGGGGTCGCGTCCGGGACCGCGACGTCGGCCACCCGCGCGGGCTCGGCGCCGCGACGGTACGGGCTGACCCCCATCCACTGGAGCGTGAGGGTGGCGGCGATCGCGAGCAGCGCGGCGGTGGCGGTGACCGGCACCCAGCGCGGGGCGCCGATCGGCAGCCGGTCGGGGGCCCCGGGCGCGCGGCGGGCGCGCGCGAGCGCCCGCTCGGCCAGGTCCGGCCGCGCCTCGACGCGCGGCAGCGATCCCACCAGCTCGAGCGAGCGGGCGAACTCCTCGTACTCGGCGCGGCACGGCGCGCAGGCGTGGAAGTGCGACTCGAGCCAGTCGCGCTCGGCGAGCGTGATCTCGTCGTCCCAGTAGGCCCCGAACAGGCGGCGGGCCCCGGCGCAGTTCATGTCGTCCCGTCCTTGCGCAGTAGCGGTTTGAGCTTTCGCTTCAGCATGCCCCGGGCGCGGTTGATGCGCGAGCGCACCGTCCCGCCCGGGACCCGAAGCATCTGTGCGATCTCCTCGTAGGCGAACCCTTCGACGTCCCGCAGCACCAGGGCCAGCCGGTACTTCTCCGGCACCGTCGCGATGGCCCGTCCGATCGCCTCCTGCAGCTGGGTGCGCTGCAGCGCCGGCTCCTGGCCCTCGGTCGGGTCGGCCAGCTGGATCGCGCCGTCCCCCACCTTCTCCTGCAACGCGTCCAGGCTGAACCAGTTCCGCTTCCGGACCCGCCGCCGGATCTCGTTCTTGGCGAGGTTCGCGGCGATCGTGAACAGCCAGGTCGTGAACCGGGAGCCCCGGCGGTAGTTGCGCCGGTGGACGAACACGCGCACGAACACCTCCTGCGCGAGGTCGTCCGAAGCCTCCCGGTCGTTCAGCACCCGGGTGATGAGATTCGTCACGCGCCCCTGGAAGCGACGCACGAGCTCCGTGAAGGCGCGCTCGTCGTCCTCCGCCACCCGCCCCATGAGATCCTCGTCCGAGAGGCTCGGGATCGGCGGCGGGACGGGATCGCGGTCAGGCGCCACGGACGCATCCACCTGCGGGTAGTACCCCTCCCCGCGCGCGCGGTTCCATGGCCCTACCGCAGCCCGTCCAGCTTCGCCCGCAGGCGGGCATTGGCCGGGTCGGCGGCCAGGGCGAGCCGGTACTGCTCCCGCGCCAGGTCGTTGAGCTGCAAGTCTTTATAGACGTCGCCCAGGTGCTCCAGGACCACCGCGTCGCCGCGCGTCAGCCGCACCGCCCGCTCGAGCTGGACGCGGGCCTCCGAGAGCCGGCCGAGCCGGTAGTAGGCCCAGCCGAGCGAGTCCACGTAGGCCCCGTTGTCGGGGTCCTGGGCGAGGGCGCGGGCGATCAGGTCCACGGCCTCGGTCAGGTTCCGGCCCTGGTCGGCCCACAGGTAGCCGAGGAAGTTGAGCGCCGTGGCGTGGTCCGGCGTGCGCCGCAGCACGTCCCGGATCGCCGCCTCGGCCCCGGCGACGTCCCCCAGCCGCTCGCGGGCCGCGGCGAGGTCGATGGCGATGCCGTCGTGATCCGGGAACCGCTCGGCCGCCGCGGCCCAGGCGCGCTCGGCCTCGGGGCCGCGCTGCTGGTGCTCGTAGAACCGCGCCAGCATGACGCGGGGCGCGAGCGAGTCCGGGGCCATGGCGATCGCGCGCTCCAGCTGGACGAGCGCCTCGGCCGGCTGGCGGTTCAGCGTGCGGGCGCGCGCGACCAGCAGCGGGCCGCGATGGTCCTGCGGCCGGCGGCGCGCCCACGCCTCGGCCTCGGCGACGGCACGCCCGCCCCGGCCGTGCCGGGCGAGGAGCGAGATCGCGGCCGCCGCCGCGTCCGGGTCGTCCGGCCACTGACGGCTCATCCGCAGCAGGGCGCGATCGGCGTCGGCCGGGCGGCCGGCGGAGAAGGCGAGGTCGGCCTCGAGCTCGATCGCGTCGCGGTCGCGGGGCAGCACCTGCGCCAGCAGCCGCGCCTCCTGCCAGGCCTCGTCGAAGCGGCGCTCACGGGCGAGCAGGCCGATCGCGCGACGGCGGGTGCCGACGTCGTTCGGGTGGGCGGTGAGATGCTGGCGGTAGAGGTCCATCGCCGGCCCGGTGCGTCCCAGGTTCTCGTGGACCAGCCCCTGCAGGAAGTAGAGTCCCGGCCGCAGCGGGTTGAGGTCCATGACCCGGGCGAGTGCGGTGTCCGCCGCGCCGAAGCGCCCGCGCCGCGCCTCGCCGGCCGCCAGCTGGAACCAGGACTCGGCGTCGTCCGGCTCGACCCACACCGCGCGCCGGTAGCTGTCCACCGCCAGGTCGAGGCGGTTCTCGGACTCGGCGGCATGGCCGAGCGTGCGCAGGTACTCGACCCGCTCCGGGTCGAGGCGCGCCGCGCTCTCGAGCGGCGCCAGGGACTCGGCGCCGCGGCCGAGGCTGAGCAGGGCGGAGCCCTTCAGCCAGTGCGCCCGCGCGTCGGCCGGGTCGATCGCGAGCGCGCGCTCGGCGAACTCGAGCGAGCGCGACGCCTCGCCGCCGACCGCGGACGCCTCGCTCAGGCGGCGCGCCAGCGTGCCGCCCGACTCGTCGAGCAGCAGCGCGCGCGAGTACTCGCCCAGTGCGAGGTCGCGGCGGCCGCGCTCCTCGAGCAGGCGGCCCTGGGCGTAGCGGCGCAGCGCCTCCTCACTCGGGTAGCGGGGGGTCGGCGCCTGCGGCGGGGCGTCTGGGGCGAGTGCGGAGGTCGCGGCCACGAGCAGCAGGGTGAGCGCGACGGAGGTCATGTCGGAAAAAGCGTAGCACGGCGGCCGGGCCGGGACCACCGGCGCGCGCTCACGGCGCCGGCCGGCCCCGGAAGAAGTCCGCGACCACGGACACCATGTACTCGCGCATCGCGTCCGTGATCCCCGGCCATACGCCCAGCCAGAAGGCGCGGTGCATCACCTCGTCGGTGCGGGCGAGCGTCCCCACCACGCGGTGCTCGACGTCGCGGAACGCCGGCTGGCGCACGGCGTTCCCGGCGAACAGCATGCGGGTGTGGATGCGGTGGCGCTCGAGGTGGGCGACCAGCTCGCCGCGGGTGACCCCGCAGCCCTCGCGCACGGTGAGCACGCAGCCGAACCACGAGGGGTCGCTGCCCTCGGTCGCCCGCGGCAGGATCAGCCACGGCTCGAACGGCCGCAGCGCCTCGGTGAGCCGCGCGTGGTTCCGGCGCCGCGCGGCGAGGAACCCGGGCAGCTTGCGCAGCTGCGCCTGGAGCAGCGCGCCCTGCAGATCCGTGGTCTTCAGGTTGTAGCCCAGCTCGGAGTAGATGTACTTGTGGTCGTAGCCGTGCGGCAGGTCGCCGAGCTGCCAGTCGAAGCGGCGCCCGCAGGTGTCGGCCTTGCCCGGCATGCACCAGCAGTCGCGCCCCCAGTCGCGGAACGACTCCAGCGTGCGCTTCAGCAGCCCGTTCTGGGTGAGGACCGCGCCGCCCTCGCCGCAGGTCATCTGGTGGGCGGGGTAGAAGCTGAGCGTCGCCGCGTCGCCGAAGGTGCCCACCATGCGCCCGCGCCAGGTCGCCCCCAGCGCGTCGCAGCAGTCCTCGATCACCCACAGGCCGTGGCGTTTCGCGAACGCCGTGACCGCGTCCACGTCCCACGGGTTCCCGAGCGTGTGGGCGAGCATGATCGCGCGGGTCCTGGGCGACACCGCCGCCTCGAGCTGCGACACGTCCACGTTGTAGGTGCCGAGCTCGATGTCGAGCAGCACCGGGACGCAGCGGTTCTGGACGATCGGGGCGATCGTGGTCGGGAATCCGGCGGCGACCGTGATCACCTCGCTGCCGGGACGGATGCGGCGCTCGCCCAGCAGCTTCGAGGTCAGCGCGGTGAAAGCGAGCAGGTTGGCGCTCGAGCCGCTGTTGCACAGCACGACGTTGCGCACGCCGGTGAACCGGCCCAGCTCGAGCTGGACCGCGCGGGTGAAGCGGCCCTCCGTCCACCAGCCGTCGAGGCTGGCCTCGACCAGCCCCTGCAGCTCCTCGTGGTCCCAGACCTTGCCCGAGACCGGGATCGGCGTCTCCCCCGGCACGAACGCCTCCGGCTGCAGGAAGCGGCGATGGTAGTCGGCGACCTCGCCCTGGAGCCGGGCGAGCGCCTGCGCGCGGTCATCGGGCGTCATGGAGCGTCCTCATGCGCGGCAGCACGTCGGCGAGCGCCGCGTCGAGCGGCAGCGCGGCGACCCCGAGCAGCCGCCGGAGCCGGTCGTTCCGCAGGCCGCCGCGCCGCGGCCGCGCCGCCGCCTGCCCCAGGGAGGCGGTCGGCCGCCCCTCGATCCGGGCGGGATCGGCCCCCAGCAGGCCCGCCACCCGGCGCGCGAACTCGAGCCGCGAGACCAGGTCGTCGCAGGCGACGTGCAGGGTGCGCGGCCCGGCCGGCCCGCACAGGGCGCCGCGCTCGATCAGGTCGAGCGCCTGGGCGGCGAGCCACACGGCGTAGGTCGGGGTCGCCCACTGGTCGTCGGGCACCACCAGCGGCCGCCGGTCCCGCAGGTGCTCGACGCAACGGTGGAGGAAGTTCTTGGTGTCGTGACCGACGTCGAACACGTTCGTGATCCGCAGCACGGCGTGGCGCGGCAGGGCCGCCACCCGGCGCTCGGCCGCGAGCTTCGAGCGGCCGTAGACGTTGATCGGGCGGGGCGGGGCGTCCTCGTCGTAGGGACCGGCCTCGCCGTCGAACACGTAGTCGGTCGAGAAGTAGACCAGCGGCGCCCCGCGCGCCCCGCACCAGCGCACGATCGGCTCCAGCGCCCCGACGTTGCGGGCGTGGGTCTCCTCGGGGTGGGTCTCGCAGTAGTCGACGTGGGTGAGCGCGCTGGCGAGGACGACCAGCGTGGGATCCACCGCGTCCAGGTAGGCGGCGGTGTCGCCCGCCAGGTCGAGCGGGTCGAGGCCCGGCGCCGGGCGGGTGTGGAAGGTGCCCCGCACCGCGCGCCCGCGCGCCTGCAGCGCGCGGTGGAACGCCCCGCCCACCAGCCCCGAGCCGCCCAGCACCACGGGCCGCTCGAGCAGGTCGGGTCCGGTGAGCACGCGCGCCCCGCCCGCCGTCACGCCCGCGGCCCCTGCCGCGGCAGGTCGTTGGGCGAGCGCTCGCGCGGCACGTCGAGCGCCGACAGCCGCCAGTCCACCACCGCGAGCGGCCGGGCGATGACGTTGCGGTAGTTGCGCGCGGTGTAGAGGGCGATCACCGCCAGCCCCACGCACAGGTAGGCGAGGTCGGCCATCACGAGCAGCTCGAACCCCCACGCCCAGCGCCCGCTCACCTCGGCCCAGAACCCCGCGGCGTTGAGGGCGAACAGCGGCGGCAGCAGGTAGAGGGCGATCCGCAGCGGGACGGTGGTCGAGCTGAGGATGCCGGCGATCGCGAAGCGGGTCATGCCGTAGAGGTTGAAGTGGCTGCGGCCCGCGATGCGCGGCTGGCGGTCGTAGCGGATGCCCTTGCGCCGGAAGCCGAAGTGGGCGATCTCCGCGCGCAGGAACGGATAGGTGCTGCCGCTCGCCGCCACCGCGTCGCGCACGTCGGCGGTGAACAGCGAGAACTCGGCCATGTCGAGGAGGATGTCGCTGTCGGCGATCATGCGGTTGAGCCGGTAGAAGAGCTTGCGCATCCAGGTGATCGGGAACGGCTCCGCGCGCCGGTCGCGCACGCCATAGACGATGTCGTATCCCTCCTCCCAGTATCGCACGAAGTCGGGGATCATCTCGGGCGGGTCCTCGCCGTCCACGTCGATGAAGCAGATCGCGTCGCCGGACGCCTGCCGCATCCCGGCCAGCATGGACTGCTGGTACCCGAAATTGCGCGACAGCACCAGCAGCTGGACCGCCGGGTCGCCCGCCCGCAGCTCGCGTACGAGCTCGGCGGTGCGATCGGTCGAGCGGTTGTCGCTGAACAGGATCTCGACGTCGTAGCGCTGGCGCAGCGGTGCCAGCGCCTTCGCCAGCCGCTGGTAGAACGGCCGCACCGTCAGCTCCTCGTTGAACACGGGAGTGACGATCGAGATGCGCCGGCGGGTCACGCGCGCCCGCGGGGCCGGCCGCGCATCAGCCGTGCCTCAGCGACCAGTCGTAGGGGATCAGGTCGTTGTCGTGGGGGTCCATGCGCCGGATCTCGGTCGGATCGTGCTCGATCGTGGCGCAGTTGGCCACCAGCGCGGGCTCGGTGCCGACGCCCTTGAACCCGTTCCACACCCCGGCCGGCACCTGGACGAGACAGTAGCGGTCGGGCCCCAGGAACAGCTCCTGCAGCGTGCCGCGGGTGGCCGAGCCCTCGCGGGCGTCGTAGAGGGCCATCTTGATGCGGCCGTGCGGCACCGCGTAGTTGAGCACCATGCGGGTGTGCAGGTGCCAGCCCTTCACGACGCCCGGGTAGACGACCGAGAAGTAGATCTCGCCGAAGCCGAGGAAGTGCGGGTCGCTCGCCCGCAGCATGTGCATGACCCGGCCGCGCTCGTCCGGGATCTGTCGCAGCGGATGGACGACCACGCCCTCGATCACGCCCGCGCTCCCTCCCGGTCGAGGAACGCGCGGTACCAGGCGACGGTCTCGCCCAGGCCCTGCGCGAGCGTGAAGCGCGCCTGCCAGCCGAGCACCTCGCGGGCGCGCGCGGAGGACAGGTACTGGCGCGAGATCTCCGCCACCGCCTCGCCGCGCACGTCCGGGTGGGGCGTGACGCCGACCGCCTTGCCGACCGCCTCGACCACCTGGAGCACGCTGAGCGGCTCGCCGGCGGAGAAGTTGAACGCCTCGCCCCGCACCTCGTCCCGGTGGAGATGCTCGGCGAGCGTCAGGTAGGCCTCGGCGACCTCGCGCACGTAGACGTAGTCGCGCACCAGGGTGCCGTCGCTGCGGATGATCGGCCGCTCGCCGCGCAGCAGCGAGCGGATCGTGCCCGGCACGATGCGGTCCCAGTTGAGGTCGCCGCCCCCGTAGATGTTCCCGCAGCGGGCGATCGCGACCGGCAGGCGGTAGGTCGCGAAGTAGGAGCGCGCCAGCACGTCCGTGCACAGCTTCGAGGTGTCGTACGGGAAGCGCGCCTCGAGCGGGGTCGCCTCGGTGTAGGGCAGGGTCGCCGCCTCGCCGTAGGCCTTGTCGCTCGAGGCGACCACGACCCGCGCCACCGCGTCGGCGTGCCGGCGGCACGCCTCGAGCAGCGCGTAGGTGCCGCGCACGTTCGACTCGAAGGTCTCGAACGGGTCCCGCCAGGCGCTGCCCACCTGGGTCTGGGCCGCCAGGTGGAACACGGTGTCGGGGCGGTGCTGGTTGAGCGCGCGCAGCAGGGTGTCGAGCGACTGCACCTCGCCCTGGACCACCGCGGTGTGCGCGAGGTCGCCGCTCCGCAGCAGCTCGGACTGCGGGTCGGCGTCGCGCAGGAGCACCGCGACCCGGCAGCCGCGCTCGAGCAGCGCCCGCACCAGCCACGAGCCGACCAGGCCGGTGGCGCCGGTGACGAACACGCTGCGCCCCCGCCAGACGCTCATGGCCGCCGCACCCAGGGCGGGGATCCGCTCTCCCACAGCCCGTTCAGGACCCGCAGGTCGCGCAGCGTGTCCATCGCCTGCCAGAATCCCTCGTGACGGTAGGCGCGCAGCTGACCCTCGGCGGCCAGCGCCGTGAGCACGTCGCGCTCGAACACCGTGTCGTCCCCCTCGATGCGCTCGAGCACCGCCCGCTCCAGCACCATGAAGCCGCCGTTGATCCAGCCCTGCCGCACCTGGACCTTCTCCGCGAACGACACCACCGCCTCCCCGTCCAGCTCCATCTCGCCCCAGCGGGCGGGCGGGTGCACGGCGGTCACGGTCGCGAGCCGGCCGTGACGCCGATGGAACTCCAGCACGGCGCGCAGGTCCACGCTCGAGAGCCCGTCCCCGTAGGTGAGCATGAACGTCCCGTCGCCGAGATACGGGGCACAGCGCCTGAGCCGGCCCCCGGTCTCGGTGCCGCGGCCGGTCTCGACCAGGCTCACCTTCCAGTCGCGATCGTCCGGCGAGTGCCGGGTGACGGCCCCGCTGCCCAGGTCGACCGCCAGATCGCCGGACAGGGTGGTCCAGTCCACGACGTAGCGCTTGATCATGTGCCCGAGGTAGCCGAGCGCGACGACGAACTCGCGGAATCCGTGCGCGTCGTAGAGGTCCATGATGTGATGGAGGATCGGCCGGTCGCCGACCTCCACCATCGGCTTGGGCCGCACGCTCGTCTCCTCGGCGAGCCGCGTGCCGAGACCGCCGGCGAGGATGACCGTCCTCATCGCGCGCCATCCCGCCGCGGGCGGAGGGAGCGGCCGCGCGTGCCCCACCCGCACGGCAGCGCCACGTCCCCCGCCGTCACCGGCCGCGCCGGTTGCGCCGGCCCCAGGTCGGCGCGGGCGCCGGCGGCGGAAGCGGCGAGGTCTCGGGATAGCGCGGGCCCTCGTCCTCCTCCTCACGCGCCCCGGGCGGCGGCCCGGGCGCCGCGGCTTCCTCGCGGGCGGGGCGCACGTCCACGGGCTCCGGCTCGACCTCGGGCTCGGGCTCGGGCTCGGCCGCGACCGGACCGACCGGATCGAGCGCGGTGTACTCGTCCGCTAGCTCTGCCGCCTCGC
>CAZKQE010000037.1:0-12816 GCA_964554725.1 uncultured bacterium | reverse complement strand
CGTCGTAGCGCCCGCCGCCGCCGAGCGCGCTCTGCGCGCCGAGCGAACGGTCGTGCACCTCGAACGCGGTGCGCGTGTAGTAGTCGAGACCGCGCACCAGACCGTGATCCAGCTCGTGGGCGATGCCGAGCGCCGTGAGCCCGTCGCGCACCGCCTGGAAGTGGGCGCGGCTCTCGTCGTCGAGGTGGTCGAGCAGCAGCGGCGGCGGCCCGAGGCCGCCCTCGCCGCCCAGCAGCTTCCGCTCCTCCGGGTCCTTGGTGTCGAGCACCCGCAGCGGATTCGTCTCGAGCCGCTGGCGCGAGTCGGCGCCGAGGCGCTCGCGCGCCGGCGCCAGCCACGCTCGCAGCACGTCGGCGTAACGCGCGCGCGTCTCGGGCGTGCCGAGGCTGTTGATCGCGACCGACAGGTCCTTGAATCCCCAGGCGTCGAACAGGTCCACGAACAGCGCGATCATCTCGACATCGGCGCCGGGGGCGGCGGTGCCGAGGATCTCGGCCCCCACCTGCCAGAACTGCCGGTAGCGCCCCTTCTGCGGGCGCCCGTAGCGGAACATCGGCCCCAGGTACCAGAGCCGGTGGATGCGCCCCTGGGAGGCCATGCCGTGCTGGAGGTAGGCGCGGCAGACGCTCGCCGTGCCCTCGGGGCGCAGCGCCAGCTCGCGCTCGCCGAGATCGGTGAAGCGGTACATCTCCTTCTGGACGACATCGCTCCCCTCGCCCGAGGTGCGGGCGAACAGCTCGTACTCCTCGAAGATGGGGGTGCGGATCTCGCGGTACCCGTAGCGCTCGAGCACCTCGCGCGCGCGCGCCTCGGCCCACTGCCAGCGCTCGACCTCGCCGGGCAGCAGGTCGCGGGTGCCGCGCGGGGCCTGGTGCTTGAGGGCCATCGCCGCGCTACTCGCGGACCACGAGCAGGGAGAGGACCTGGGCGAGCACCAGCCCGGTCGCGTCGGCGATCAGGTCGTTGCGGCTCGACATGCGGCCGGGCACGAACGACTGGACGAACTCGTCGGCGAAGCCCATCGCGAGGCCGAGACCGACCGCGATCAGCGCGGTGCGCAGGGGCGCCGGCGCGGCGGAACTGGCCCGCACCGCCCGCGCGAGCAGGGCGCCGAGACCCAGGTACTCGAGCACGTGGACCACCTTGTCGGCGTTGGGGAACAGCATCGGCACCTGGAGGTCGGGCTGCGCCCCCAGCAGCTGCACGACGCCCAGATAGACGAACACCGGCAGCCAGAAGCGGACGACCAGCTCGCCCCGCGGTCGCGGCATCGCCCGTGTCGCCATCGTGGTCCAGCCCTCCCCCGGCAGGGTCGTGCGTCGAAAAATGGAGCGCAGGATAGCACAGGGCCGCGCGGTGACCCGGTCGCGGCCCGCACACGCGGCGGCGCCTCCGGCGCGGTTGAGCCTTGACGCTCGAGCGCCGGGTCCGTAGATTAGCCCGGCTCTTCGCGCGTGCGCCTCCCGGCGCGCGCCGTCGTGCGCCGCTAGCTCAATTGGCAGAGCAACTGACTCTTAATCAGTAGGTTGAAGGTTCGATTCCTTCGCGGCGCACCAACTTCCCGGCGGGGGACCAGGAGCCATCGGCGCCCGGTCGCTCGATTCCGGGCGTACCGTCGCGGGTGCTCCCCGCGCTCGAAGCGGGTGAGACGCCCGTTGCGGTTGCCGGACGTGGTGCTAGACTTTTCGCGGTGTCCGTTCCTCCCGCACCGTGCGGCCGCCCGGGTGCCTCGGGCGGCCATCGTCTACCGCCCGAGGAGTCCGTCATGCGCCGCGCCGCTCCCGCCGCCACCCTCGTCTCGATGCTCCTGCTCCAAGCCTCGCTGCCGGCGTTCGCAGAGGTGACCGTCTCCACGTTCGCGACCGTCCCTGCTGCCCACGGGCTCGCGATGGACGGGTCGGGAAGGCTCTATGTCTCGTCCCGCGGTACGGTCTCGGGTGGGTCGAACAACATCCGACGGTACCAGCCGCCCAGCAACGTCGCTACGGTCTTCGCGAACTCGACCGACGGTCTCGAAGATCCGGTCGGCATCACGTTCGACAACTCCGGCAACCTCATCGTCGCCGACTACGTCCACAAGGTTCACAGCATCACGCCGGAGGGAGTCGCCTCCTTGCTGGCGACCCCCACGAACCCAAGCCCCGTCACCTGCGACGCCGCCGGCAACATCTACGTGGGGGAGTACGCGAACAAGACGATCTTCCAGATCGCACCCGGCGGGGCGGTGAGCACCTACGTCAACGCGGTCGGGAGCCACGGGCTCCACATGCTGCACGCGGATCCCGATGGCAACCTGTATTCGGGCGACGTGGTCGGAGGCGACATCTACAGGATCGGCCCGGGAGGCTCACCGGTCACGCTCTTCGCGAGCAACCTCGGCCAGGTCAGGGGCATGGCGCCCTGGGTGCTGGGAGGCTGGATCGTCACGACCGGCACTCACACGCTCCGCATCCTCAACCCGGACGGCACCCACAGTTTGTACGCTGGAGGCCCCAGCGCTCCTGGCACGACGAATGGGCCGCCGGCCACGGCCCGGTTCACCTACCCGAGCGACATCCTCTATTCGCCCCTCGAGAAGCGGTACTACATCGCCGACTTTGGAAACAATCGCGTGCGGATCCTCGACGTCGCTGACCTCATCCCCCTTCCCATCGAGCCGTCCAGCTGGGGACGGGTCAAGACGCTCTACCGGTGATCTGGAGGGACCGGCGGTCAACAGCGACCACCTCCGACCGCGGGGGTGGTCGTCGTGCGTAGCGGCTGACGAACCGGCACTTCCCCTGTGCGGACATGCAGGCATCGCCCGCTCGTCGCGCGCACGAGGCGGTAGGTCGCACGATCCCGACCCGGAGCAGGGCGCACGATCCCCTCGCGACGCGCCCCGTCCGCACGGTTTCGGGCGCGGGTGTAGTATTCCGATCCGTGACGCGACCCGCCGCCCTGCTGTGCCTGTGCCTGCTCGCCGTTCCCGCGCCCGCACCGTCCACGGCCCTCGCCGTCGGCGGCGCCCCGGCGCCCGCGCCCCGGCCCGCGCTCGCGACGGACGTCGTCTACGGGCACAAGGACGGTCTGGCGCTCACGTTCGACGTGCATCGCCCGGCGCGGCCCAACGGCGCCGGGGTCATCGCGATCGTGAGCGGCGGATGGCAGTCGAGCGTCGAGATGAGTCGCATGATCGTCGACGGCTACCTCGCCCCGCTGCTGAACGAGAAGGGATTCACCGTGTTCGCCGTCCGGCACGGCAGCAGCCCCCGGTATCCCATGGCCGCGATCGTCGCGGACCTGCGGCGGTCGGTGCGCTTCATCCGCCGCCACGCCCACGCGTACGGCGTCGACCCCGACCGCATCGGCGCGTATGGCGGCAGCGCCGGCGGGCAGCTCGCGCTGCTGCTCGGCACCACCGCCGACGCCGGCGATCCCTCGGCCGCGGACACCGTCCTCCGGGAGCCCAGCCGCGTCGCCGCGGTGGTGGCCTACTTCCCCCCCACGGACCTCGCGCGTTGGGGGACGGAGTCCATGCGGAAGGCGTTCGCGGCCGTCCGGCTGACGGAGGCCGAAGCGGCCGCGTACTCCCCCATCCGCTTCGCCTCGCCGGGCGACGCGCCCGCGCTCATCGTCCACGGCGATGCCGACCCGGTCGTCCCGGTGGTCGAAGGGGAGTCGATGCACGAGGCGCTGACGCAGGCGGGGGTGCCCGCCTCGTTCCTCCGCATCGCCGGGGCCGGGCACGGGTTCGGGGGCGACGACCTCGAGCGGGTCAACGCCGCGATGGTGGCGTGGTTCGAGCGACATCTCGCGGCCGCGGCGAAGTAGCGCGCGATGAACGTCTCCGTCGACAGCGGGAGGATCGGCTCGTGACGCGACCTGCCGCCCTGCTGTGCCTCTCCCTGCTGGCGCTGCCCTCGCCGGCGCGCGGCCAGGTGGACTCCGCGCTCGCGCGGTCCTATTTCGACCAGGCGGCCGCACTCTGCGAGCGCGACGGCGGACGGCTGTGGGGCGTCTCGCTGTGCGGTCCCATGGTGTTCGCCGACGCGCCCAGCGGGACGATCGCCACCAGCGAGCCGCCCCCGGACGGGCCGCGCCCGCGCGGGCTGGGCTACCTGAACGCGCCCGTCACCTGGGGCGGTACGCGCTGGTCGGCGTACATGTGGGCGTTCCTCTCGCCGTCGGACGCGCAGGAGCGCGGCGTCCTCCTCATCCACGAGCTGTTCCATCGCATCCAGCCCCGGCTGAAGCTGGAGGCGGGCGTGGCGGAGAACGACCACCTCGACACGGTGGACGGCCGGACCTGGATCCAGCTCGAATGGCGCGCGCTCTCCCGCGCGCTCACGTCGTCCGGGGCGAAGCGCACCGCCGCCCTCCGCGACGCGCTCGCCTTCCGGCACGCGCGGCAGACGGCGTTCCCCGCCGCCGCCCGGGCCGAAGCCGCCGACGAGATCCGCGAGGGGCTGGCCGAGTACACCGGGATCGTCGTCGCGGCGTCCTCGCACGCGGACCGCATCGCCCTCGCGGTCCGCCGTCTGGCGAACGCGGAACGCGAGGTCAGCTTCGTCCGCAGGTTCCACGCCGCGACCGGCCCGGCGTACGGGCTGCTGCTCGACGCCTTCGCGCCCGGCTGGCCCCGGCGCGTCACGGCGGCCGACGACCTCGCGCGCATGTTGACCGCGGCGGCGAAGCTCGAGCCGGCGCGCGATCCCGCCGCGGCGGCGGCCCGCTATCGCGGCGCCGAGCTGCGGGCCGCCGAGGAGAAGCTCGACCTCGAGCGCCAGGCGCGCGTCGCCGCGCTCAAGGCGCGCTTCGTGGACGGCCCGGTCCTGATCGTGCCGCGGCCGACGAGTGCCGCGATCAACAACCTGGGCGCCACGCCGATCCCCGAGGTCGGCCTCGTCCTCCTGGAGTACCGCGCCACGCCGCCGTGGGGATCGCTCGAGGCGACGCGCGGCGTGCTCGTGCCGACCCGGGGCGGTGTGCTGCACCTGACCACGCCGTTCGAGACCCGCGGCGCGACGCTGTCGGGCGACGGGTGGACGATCACACTCGCGGCGGGCTGGACGGTGCGTCCCGGCGCGCGCCCGGGCGACTTCGAGGTGGTGAAGGGCGACCCCTAGAGCGACCTCGGACGCCGCCCGACGACGCGCGGGACCCCGGCCCCGGTTCGCGCTCCCGCGAGACCCCCCGGGCGGCTAGTCGGTGCGGTCCGGCGATCGCCCCCGCAGCTCGAGCACCGCGAGGAGGATGGAGAAGGCGCCCATCACGCCGAGCAGGTACAGGATCCAGATGAACGACAGGGCGCCGCTGGTCTGGAGGAACTCGGGGCGCAGGCCGTGCCGCATGTGGAGCGGGAGCATCCCGGCGGACATCACCCCGCCGAGGAGCATGATGACCTGCCCCGATCGCCGGTGCGGGAGCAGCAGCGTGCCGCACACGATCAGCAGGACGATCCCGACGCCGACCAGGTGGTTGAGCCCCGCCCGGTCGAATCCGAAGACGATGTCCTGCGAGATGTGCAGCGTCAGCAGGACCGCCGAACCCAGCGATGTGGCCATCAGCATGGCGTGTCGCTTCATGGCAGCCGCCTCGAGTGCCCGCACCGGGGAGGGACCCGCGTGGGCGATCCATCCGGCCGAACCCGGTCCGCCGGTCCCCGTTCTGGAGCCGCGATCCTACACGATTCCCCGCCGTCCGCTGGACGCCCGGATTCCCGGCCTGCCGCGGGCCGCCGGTCCGTCGCGCTCTCCACCGTCGAGGCCCGGACGAGCGACCGCCCCATCCCCCCTCACCCCCGCCACACCCGCGCCGCGCCGAGCAGCACCAGCCCCAGCGCCGAGAGCCAGAGCGCGACGCGCGATTCGAGCGGGACGCGCGCGACGATGGGGGCCCCGGCACCGGGCGGGAGCGGAGCGCCGGGGCCGGGCGCGCTCGAGACGCCGAACGCCTGCCGCCACTGGCGCATCGCGGCGGTGAGCGTCGCCAGCCACGCCGCGGCCAGCACCAGCAGCAGCGCGGTGCGGTTGGCGCCGGCGAGCGAGCGGGCGCTGTCGAGCCACAGCAGCGCGCCCGGCGTCCCCGGAACGCCGGCAAGCGAGGCGAGCGCATAGAGCCCCGCCACCCCGGTCCAGGGGTGGCGGCGGAACAGCGGCCCCCCGGGCGCCTGGCCGGCGAAGGTGGGCAGGAAGCGCGCGACCGTCGCCGCGCCCGCCACCGCCAGCGCCAGGTGCCCCGCCCACACGCCGAGATCGGCCGGGGTGGGCGTGCGACCGGTGGCGAGCACCACCAGGATGAGCGCGCCGTTGAGGCTCGCGAGCGTGCCCACCCGGCGCTCGGGCCGGCGTTGGACGAGCAGCGTCACCGCTCCGGTGAGCAGCGCGGCGAAGGCGCCGAAGCCCAGCACCGCGCGCACCAGCTCGCGACCGTCCGGGAACCCGATCACGCCCTCCAGCCGCTGCGACAGCCAGGCGGCGCCACTCACCTGGAGCGCCACCACCGCCGCCGCCGCGAGCCACGGGCGGACACCCTGCAGCAGGTCGGCGACCAGGAAGTGGAACGGGGCGCTGCCGAGCAGCACCAGGCCCGCGAGCAGCGCCAGCGGGAGTGCGGTGATCCACAGCGAGCGCGGGTCGAGCCCGAGCTGGAGCACCGCCCACTGCTCGGCCGGCACCGGGGTGCCGGTGGTGAGGGTGAGCAGCAGCAGCCCGGCCCAGGAGAGCGCGAGCGCGGGGCCGATCACCCACAGCAGCTTGAGCGCGCACTCGCCGTGGAGCGGGTCGCGGCGGTCGCGCGCCAGCGTCGCCACCACCACGCCGGCGACGATGGGCGCGCCGCCGGCGGCGGCGAACGGGGCGTTCGCGATCGCGAGCGCGAGCGCCACCAGCACCACGAACGGGATCAGCGCCAGCCACCCGCGTCGCTCGCTCCCGAGCAGCACGACGCCCACCAGCAGCAGACCGAGCGCCCCGAGGGCGGCGAGCGCGGTCGGCGTCGGCGCGCCGGAGTCGGAGAGGAATCCGACCGGGAGCGCGAGCGGGCCGGCGGCGGTCACGGGCGCCTCATCGCAGCAGCGGCAGCACCACCGCCAGCACCGCGACCCCGGCGAGGAACAGCAGGTACTCCTGCGCGTCGCCGGTGTGGAGGTCGCGCGCGGGGGCGCCGACCGCGGTCGCCACGCGGCGCAGGAACGCGCGCAGCGCGCGCTCGACCGCGAGCACGCCGTGGAACAGGACCAGCGCCGCGTAGCGCGCGGCGTCGCCGACGGTCGCCACCCATCCGGTCTGCCGCGGCGAGTCGGGGTTGGCGACCAGACCGGCGGCCCAGCCGCCGGCGGCGGCCGGCACCAGCGCGGCGAGCGCGTCGAGCGCGCGCGGCTCGAACCCGGACCACCACGCGAACAGCAGCGCCAACGGCCCGGCCCCGAGCACGCCGAGCGCGCCGAGCTGGCTGAGCGGCACCGCCGACTCGCGCCGCAGCAGGGTGCGGCGGTCGGGCGCCGGCACCAGCCGGCGCACGCTGACCAGCGACGCGAAGGCGACCGCGACCGCGGCCAGGGCCGCGAGGGGCGGCCGGGCGACGCCGGCGGACCCGAAGGCCAGCGTGACGACGACCGGCAGCGACAGCGAGGCCAGCGCCAGCCATACGGCGAAGCGCCACAGCCGCCGCGGCTGGTCGGCGCGCCGCGCCCCGGCGCCGCTCAGCTCGCCGGCGAGCAGCAGCGCGTGGCCGCCGCAGGCGGCCATCCACAGCAGCAGCGCGGCGTCGGGCGGCACCACGCGCAGCGCCACCAGCGAGCCGGCGAGCACGCAGTCCACGATCACCAGCCAGCGCAGGCTCGAGGTCCACTCGCGGCGGCTGAACGCGCGCAGCGCCGCCAGCGCGGCGGTGGCGAGCATCAGCACCACGGCCAGCCCGCGCACCTCGGGCACCCGCGTCCAGTGCTCGGCGTGCCGCCACAGGAGCAGGAAGCCGGCGGCCGGGAGCAGCACCGGCAGCCATGGGCCGGCCGCGCCCAGCGGTCCCCGCCGCACCGAGGCGGGGCGTGTGAGCGGCAGCGACGCCATCAGCTCGAGCGCCCCCCACAGCACCGCCAGCGCGCTCACCCGCGCGAGCGCCCCGGCCGGGGTGGAGAGCGGCGGCAGCAGGCCGAGTCCGTGGGTGCCGGTGACCGCGTCGAGCCCGGCCGCGAGCCACAGCGCCAGCGCGGGCCGCCGCAGCCACGCCCAGCGCGGGAGCTGCTCGCGGCGGTCCTCGGCCACCCGCGCCCAGGTCCAGAACGCGGCCCCGAACAGCTCGAGCGCGAGCGCCGAGGCGAACAGCGAGGGCCAGGCGAGCAGCGCGAAGCCGGCGGCGCACAGCAGCGCGCCGACGAGCGCGGGGTCGGGAGCGGGCAGGCGGGGCATCGCGCGATCAGTCGTGGAGGTCGTGGGCGTCGCTCACCCATGCGGTCCCGGCCAGGCGCTCGCGCCCGGCCGCCACGCGCATCGCCAGCGCCGAGGCCAGCACCGTCGCCAGCAGCACCGCGCCGCCGGGGTTGAGGGCGACGAACACCTGCGCCTCGCGCGCCGCGCTCTCGAGCACCTGGAGCCCGAGCCCGAGCGAGCCGAACGCCAGCCCCGCCCGCCGCACGTTGCCGTGCAGCATGAGGTGCAGCAGCCCCAGCATCAGGAGCAACGCCCCGTACGAGGCGCGGCGCGCCTCCTCGGGCGAGAGCGCCTGGCGGGCCACCGCGGCGATCAGCAGCGAGAGCAGCACCAGCCCGAGCAGCAGACCGACGGTCCCCGCCTCGAGCCGGCCGTGGCGGGCGGCGAGCGGGCGTTTCGCCGCGCCCTCCCGACCGCGGGTCCCCCAGGCGATGAGCAGCCACAGCGCGCTCCACGCCAGCGTGAAGCGCGGACCCACCCCCAGCTCCTCGACCAGCGGGATCGTGAGGGCGACGCCGATCGCCGCCAGCCGCGCGACCCGCACCCCGGGCACCAGCGTGGCGACCGCGAGGAACACCGCGGGGGCGAGCAGCCGCAGCAGGTCGGGGACCGCCAGCTCCCTCCAGCTGTCGAGGAACTCCACGCGCGTCCCTCCTGGACTGGGATCCCCTGCGACGGCGGGCGCCGGGCCGGCGGCGCGGCGGGGCGTCCCGACGCGGGCGCCGGCGCGGACGTCAGGTGGACGTGGTGGTCAGGTACCGGGCCTCGGCGGCCCGGATGACGGCGAGGAACGCCTCGGCGCTGGCGGCGTCGCGCAGGCTCTGTCGCACCGTCTCCTCCTTGAGGAGGCGCGAGATGTTGCCGAGCACCTTGACGTGCGGGGCGCCCACGTTCTCGGGCGAGACGAGCAGGATGAAGAGCCGCGCCGGCTCGCTGTCGACTCCCTCGAAGTCGACGCCGCCCTCGGAGGTCGCGCAGGCGGCCAGCATGCGGTCCACCGCGCGCGCCTTGCCGTGGGGGATGGCGACCCCGTTGCCGATCCCGGTGGACATCATCGCCTCGCGGCGGAGCACGCGGTCGAGGATCTCGCCCTGGCTGTCGATGCCGTGGGCGGCCTCCAGCAGGGCCACCAGCTCGGCAATCGCCTCCCGCTTGTTCGCGGCCTTCATGCGCGGGCTGACCGCGGCCGGCGCGAGCAGTTCGGATAACAGCATGGGGGTCCGCTCCGGGTCAGCAATGTGAGGCGGCACAATGGCTTGTAGCGTAGGGACGGGCCCGGCCGGGTGTCAAGGGGTTTCCCCCCGGCGGGGTGGTGGCGCCCCCTGCGCGCCGGCGGGACCGAGGAATCCCGGTCACGCGCGGGGCCCGGCGGGGTACCATGGGGGAAGCGCACCCTGCCGCGCCCCGGAGGAGGTTCCCTTGACGCGCACCCCGCTGCTCCTGGCCCTCGTCACGCTGTCGCTGACCGCGACGCTGGCGTTCGCGGAACCGGAGTTCATCCTGCGCTACCCGGACGGCGTCCCGCAGGTCTCGATCGCCGGCGACTACCCGGGGGCCCGCTACGTCATCGCGCGCCGGCCCGCCGCGGGCGGCACGCTGGAGACCATCACCGACGGGAGCATCCTGTGCCTGGGCTCCTGCTACGCGGTGGACCGCGGCGCGGTGCCGGGCGAGAGCTATCACTACTTCTTCGAGCTGTTCCTGCCCGGCGACGGCGGCGCCGCTCCGGTCCGCTACGGGCCCTACGAGGCGACCATCTCTCCCGCCCTGGCGCGTCCGGTCGGGGTGTTCGTCTACCCGAACCCGGGGCGCGGCCCCACCGGCATCCAGGTCCACCTCGCCGGCGCCGCCGGCGACCCCGCGCTGACCGGCGAGGTCGCCATCTACGACCCGGCCGGCCGCCGGGTGCGCACCGTGCGGCGCGGCGCGATGGCGCGCGGACTGTCGACGCTCACGTGGGACGGCCGCGACGACCGCGGCGCCGAGCTGCGGGCGGGCGTCTATCTGGTGCGCGTCAGCGCCGCGACCGGCTCCGCGGTCGCCCGCATCCTCCGCCGCTAGCCCGGACGGCCGCCGGCGGGCACGGGCCCGCGGCGGAATGTCAAGCGGCCGCCGAATATCAATCCGCCGGTTCGCATGCGCGCGTGATAGAATGATCGCGTTCGCGTGGGGGGATCAGCCTGCTCGAGCACCCCCTTCCCTGCGCCAGCGCCGCGGGCGCCCGGCCCCCCGCCGGCGCCGAGGGCCGACCCTGCAGGGACGCAGGTCGAACCGCCCATGAAGCAGCGTGACATCGGATTCCGCGAACTGCTCGAGCGCGTGCTCCCGCTCGAGGAACTCCCCCCCGCCGACCGGTCGCGGGTCGAGCGCGCGCTCTCCAGCGGCGCGGCGGGCGAGATCGAACGGGCCGCGCTCTCCGCCCTGGAACGGCTCACCGAGGGTGGCGCGTTGCGGCGCGTCCCCGCGCCGCCCGGCGCCGGCCCCCACGTGGTGCGGTTCCAGCCGCGGGACCGGCTCGAGCTCATCACCCTCCACACCCCGCCGGCGCTGACGCTGCCCGGCGTGCTCGCCTACGCGCGCTCGGCGCTGCCGGGGCGGGCGCCGACGCGGCTCGAGCAGGTGCGCCGGCTGCTGCGGCTCGACGACCCGACCGTGGTCGCCGAAGGCGCGGGCGGCCCCGGCCGCGCGGGCGTGATCCGTCAGGTGACCCAGGCGGCGCGCGAGCTGCTGGGCGATGTCGCGCTCGCCTTCCACCCGGGGGTCGAGCCGGGCCCGGGCGCCGCCGCGGAGCCGGCCGCGGGCGAGCCGCTCGACCCGGCGCTCGCCGCGCACGCGCTCGCCCACCCGGACGCCCTCTACTACGTGCCCGACGCCGGCCGCACGCCGCGCCTCGCGGAGGCCGCCGCCGCACGCGGTGTGCGCTCGCTGGTCGTGGTGGCGGTGGGCGCCGCCGACGGCGCGCCGCACGGGACGCTCGAGGTGACCGGCGCGGCGCCCTCCGCCTACCTGCCCGACGACCTCGCGCGCATCGCGCTGCTGGCCGACCACTGCGGGGATCTGCTCGAGCGCGCGGCGCGGATCGAGAAGCTGGCGTTCGTGGATCCGCTGACGCGCGTCTACAACCGTTCGTACTTCGATCTCCAGGTGCAGAACGAGCTGGCGCGCGCCCGTCGCGACCAGGCCTCGCTGGCGATGTGCATCGCCGACATCGACAATTTCAAGTCGTTCAACACCGTGTTCGGGTTCGAGGCCGGCAACCAGGTGCTCACCCAGGTAGCCGGCACGCTGCGCGGCGGGGTGCGGCCGTTCGACACGGTCGCACGCTGGGGCGGCGAGGAGTTCGCGGTGCTGCTCGCCGCCCCGGTGCAGGCGGACGCCGCGCGGGCGATCTCCGAGCGCCTCCGCGCGACCGTGGAGCGCCTGCAGGTCCGCCTCGAGGGGCTCGACCGCAAGGTCCATCAGGTGGCGGTCACCGTGAGCATCGGCGTGGCGCTCTATCCCGAGCACGCCGAGACGCCGCAGGACCTGTGGCGCGCCGCGAACCGGGCGCTGCTCGAGGCGAAGGCCGGGCGCAAGAACCAGGTCGTGTTCTACACCCGACCGCCGGCCCCGGGCCCCGCCTGAGCGACCCGCCCCCCGCCGGCACGCCGCGGCGCTCCCGGCCGACCCGCAACTCCCCCGCGACCGGCGCCGCCGGCTCGGTTATGGTGGGCGCCGGCGACGGCCGGCGGCGGCCCGCGAACGGACCCTGGAGAGCGGATCGATGACGTGGACGACGGAGGAGGCACGGGGGCTGGTGCAGCGCCTCGAGCGGGTGGAACGGACGTCCCGCCGGATGACCGCGCTCGCGGTGATGGTGATGCTGCTGTGCGTGATCATCCTGGTGTGGCAGTTCGCGCCGCTCGACTCGACCGTGGACGCGCGCGGTTTCGTGCTGCGCGACTCGAACTGGCAGGCGCGCGCGGAACTCAAGGTGCGCCAGGACGACAGCCCGATCCTGCGCCTCAACAACCGCAACGGCCGGGCGGCCGCGATCCTCACCGTGCGCGACGACGGCGCGGTGGCGATCCGGCTCTTCGACACCGCCGAGCAGGAACGGGCCGAGATCCGGCTCGACGAGCACGGCACACCCGCCTTCTCGCTCACCGGGGCGAACGGGCGCCCGCGGGTGGTCCTCACCGCGGAGGAGAACGCCGAGGCCGGCGAGCAGCGCATCGTCCTGCGGGACCGTCTCGGGCGCCGCGTGTGGTCGGCGCCGGCCGACGAGGCGACGCCGCGGTAGCCGGTGGTCCCGGCCGGGGACTCGCGCGCGCGCGCCGGGCGGGGGCGCCGCCGCCCGACCGCGCGGGCACCGGAGCGGTCCGCGCGACGACGCGACGCGGGCGTCCGCCCGAGCGGCCTACGC
>CAZKQE010000036.1:0-12900 GCA_964554725.1 uncultured bacterium | reverse complement strand
GACCTTCGGGTTATGAGCCCGACGAGCTACCAGGCTGCTCCACCCCGCATCGATGCCCGCACTCTAGCCGCCCCGCCGGGGGCTGTCAAGCGCGCCCGGACCCGTGGCGCGGGTTGCGCCGCGCCGGGGCGCTGGCTATGCTGCGCGGCCTCTGACCGGGCGGCGTGGCCTCGTCCCGGCCGCTCCGACACCCCTCAGGTGGGAGGTCCCAGCCCCATGCGCTCGCGGTCCCTGATCGTTCCCGCGGTTCTCCTGCTCGCGCTCCCCGGCATCGCCCGCGAGGCCCGGGCGGCGGCCGAGGTGCACCGGCTCAACCTCGTGCTCTCGGCGATCCCGTCCCAGGTGCGCGCCGAGGACTTCAACGGCATGATCGACGAGCAGAACTCGCGGCTGGCGGGTCTCGGCCTCGAGCCGCTGTCCAAGATCAAGCTGTCGTGGCTCTTCGACGTCGAGCTGCGCTACTTCGTGCGCCAGAACCTGGCCGCCAGCGTGGGCGTGAGCCGGCTGCGCTCGAACACCTCGCAGGAATACCTGCCGGCGATCGGTCAGAGCAACACGCTGCGTTCGGACGTCACCTCGGTGCCCATCCACGTCGGCGCCGCGTACTACCTCTCGCCGTACAACAAGGGCGACTTCCAGGCGCGCGCCTACCTCGGGGCCGGGTTCATGAACGCGGTCTACAATCGCGCGTCGCTCGAGTGGAGCGGGGTCGGCCTGCCGGTCGGGGCGCAGACGTTCCGCTGGACCGGCACGAACGACGGCCCGGGCTACTACGGCGAGGTCGGGGCCCACCTCTTCTTCGCCAGCAAGCTCTCGATCATGCTCGCGGGCCTGCACCGCAGCAACCAGGTGCGCAACCTGATCGACGAGCAGACCGGCGCGCCGATCGTCAACGCGCAGGGCCGCCCGATCTCGCTCGACGTCGGCGGCTCCGGATTCCGGATGGCGGTCGGGATCGGCCTCTAGCGCCGCCCGCTGGTGTCGGGAACCCCGGGCTCGATCCGGTAGACGACCTCCCCGGCCCGCGCGAACCCTTCGCGCCGCAGCGCCCGTTCGGCGTCCCGCAGGCCCGCGCGGGGGTCGCGGGCCGCCTCGTCGTGGCGCGCGATCTCCTCGCGGGCCCGCGCCAGCTCCCGCTGCGCGCGCGCGTTCTCCTCGCTCATGCGCCAGATGCGGTAGAGGCTGCGCTCGCTGATCACGCCGACCCAGGCCAGCCAGGCCGCCGCCACCAGCCACACCCAGCGCGGCGGTCGCGGGAAGCCGCCCTGCGGGGTCCGGTAGCGGGAGAGGCGATAGCGCTGGATCCGGCGTCCGATGTCACGCATGACGTCCCTGTCCTCGAGGTTCCCGTCGGCCCCGTGCGGGGCCGGCGTGACCGCGTCCCTGCGGTCGCTGCCCGGTCAGGCGATGCCGCGGAACGCGGCCCGGCCGGGATAGCGCGCGTCCCCCGCCAGCTCCTCCTCGATGCGGAGCAGCTGGTTGTACTTGGCGACCCGGTCGGTGCGGCACAGCGAGCCGGTCTTGATCTGTCCCGCGTTGGTCGCCACCGCGAGGTCCGCGATGGTGACGTCCTCGGTCTCGCCCGAACGGTGCGAGATGACGGAAGTGTATCCGGCGCGACGGGCCATGTCGATGGCCGCCAGCGTCTCGGTCAGCGTGCCGATCTGGTTCAGCTTGATGAGGATCGAGTTCGCCACCCCCGCGCGGATGCCGCGCTCGAGCCGGGCGACGTTGGTCACGAACAGGTCGTCGCCGACCAGCTGGACGCGGTCGCCGATCCGCACCGTGAGCGCCTTCCAGCCCTCCCAGTCGTCCTCGGCCAGGCCGTCCTCGATGCTGACGATCGGGTAGCGGGCGCACAGGTCGGCGTAGTACTCCACCATCCCGGCCCCGGTGAGCCGCCGTCCGCCCTCGCCGGCGAGCACGTAGGCCCCGCCGTCGTGGAACTCGCTCGCGGCGGGATCGAGCGCCAGCGCCACCTGTTCGCCCGGACGGTAGCCGGCCGCGTCGATCGCCTCGACCAGCACCTTGAGCGCGTCCTCGTTCGACCGCAGGTCGGGGGCGAAGCCGCCCTCGTCCCCCACCGCGGTGGAGAGCTTCTGCGCGCGCAGCACCTTCGCCAGGCGGTGGAACACCTCCACCCCCCAGCGCAGCGCCTCGCGGAACGAGGGCGCGCCGAGCGGGACGATCATGAACTCCTGGAGATCGACGTTGTTGTCCGCGTGCTTGCCGCCGTTCAGCACGTTCATCATCGGCACCGGCAGCGTGCGCGCCGCGTCCCCGCCCAGGTGCCGGTAGAGCGGGAGCCCGCGCGCGTTCGCCGCCGCGCGCGCGACCGCCAGCGAGACGCCGAGCGTGGCGTTGGCGCCGAGCCGCGCCTTGTTGGGGGTGCCGTCCAGCTCGACCAGCGCGGCGTCCACCCCGGCCTGGTCGAGGGCGTCCCGGCCCGCGAGGCGCGGGGCGATCGTCGCGGCGACCCCGGCCGCGGCGTTCCGCTCCCCCTTGCCGCCGTAGCGGGCGGGGTCGCCGTCGCGCAGCTCCACCGCCTCGTGCTCCCCGGTGGAGGCTCCGGACGGGACCGCCGCGCGGCCGAACGCGCCGCCCTTCAGGCGGCAGTCCACCTCGAGGGTGGGGTTGCCGCGCGAGTCGAGGATCTCGCGGGCGCGCAGGGACTCGATCGCGGTCATCGGGCGGCACCCTACGGGGGGGGTCGGGGGCCGGTCAAGGCGGGCCCCGTGCATCCCGCAACGCCCCCGCCTTGACCCCCCCCTGACCCCTGCGTAAGGTGCCGCACCATGAAACCCGCCGGCGCTGCGGCGCGTAAGCGCTTCTGAAGGCCGCGACCCCGTGAGCGGGGAGGAGGCGGGTCTCGTCCGCCGGTGTCTGGCCGGGGACGAGAAGGCGTACCGGGAGCTGATCGAGCGGTACCAGGGCCAGGTCTATTCGGTCGCGCTGCGGATGGTGCGGCGGCCGGAGGACGCCGAGGACCTGACGCAGGAGACGTTCGTCCGGATGTTCCGGGCGCTGTCCCGCTACGATCCGACCCGGCCGTTCGGCGCCTGGCTGTTCACGATCGCGTCCCGGCTGTGCATCGATCACATCCGCCGCCGCAAGGTCAGCCCCATCTCGCTGACCCGGCGGGAGCGGGAGTCGGACGAGGAATACGAGATCGAGGTGGAGGATCCGGGGCTCCGGCCCGACGAGGCGGCGGCCCACGAGGAGGAGAGTCGGCGGGCCGCCGCCCTGATCGACTCGCTTCCGCCCCACTATCGGATCGTCGTCCTCCTCCGCCACGTCCAGGACCTGTCGTACGAGGAGATCGCCGAGGCGCTGCACCTGCCGCTGGGCACCGTGAAGGCCCGCATCCATCGGGCCCGCGCGCTGCTCAAGGCCCGCATCGAAGGCGAGACGCCATGAGACCTCCCTGCCCCGAGACCGAGCGCATCCAGGCCTGGCTGGACGGCGAGCTGCCGTCGGCGTCGGCCCGCGCCTTCGAGGCGCACCTGGACGGCTGTGCCCGCTGCGGCGCCGAGTCGCGGGCCCTGCGCGCGCTGTTCGTCTCGCTCGGCCGCGTGCCGGGCTGGGACCCGGGCCCGGCGCTCACGGAACGCATCCTCGACCGCGTGGCGCCCTCGCGCGTGATGCGACGCCGCGTGCAGGTGCTGGGCTGGTGCTACACGGCGATGTCGGCGGTCACCACCTTCGCGTTCATCTCGTGGGCGGTGCGGCCCGAGACCCATCTGTGGCTCGGTCGCCTGGTCACCGCCGCCTACGGCCGGCTGATCGACACCGGGCTGTTCGCGCTCAACGCGCTGGCGGTGCTGGTGACCCAGCTCGAGTGGGGCCGGCAGCTGGCGTCGGCGGTGGCGGGCTGGATGCTGCCGGTGGCGCGGGCGCTGGCGGTCGCGGCCTCCGATCCGTGGGTCGCGGGCGCGCTGTGGGGGGCGGTCGCCTGCTCGGCGGCCCTGCTGTGGTGGATCCGGCCCGCGACGGTCCGGATCGGGAGGGGGGACCGGCATGTCGGGATCCTGGCGCTCTGAGCGGCGCGTGCGCGCGGCCGCGTACCTGCTGCTGACCCTCGCCCTGCTCGGCGCGGGTCGGGCGGCCGCGGCGGCCGACGCGGACAGCGGCCGCCGGGTCAGCCGCCTGCGCGTGAGCGACCGCGGGATCGTGATCGACGGTCGCTCGGCCGGCGACTCGCTCGCCGGGCGCGCGGACGAGCGGTCCGAGGCGCGCGAGCGGGTGCGCGGCCGGGTGCGGGACCGCGTCCGCGGGAACGTGCGCGCCGCGGTCGGCGGCGACGCAGACCTGGTCCGGATCGACGACGGCGGGACCGGGATCGTGCGCATCTGGTCCGACGCCCGCGTGCCGGCGGGCGAGACCGTGGACGGCGAGGTGGTCGCGGTCTTCGGCTCGGTCACGGTCGAGGGCGCGGTGACCCGCGACGTCGTCGCGGTGTTCGGCTCGGTCCACCTCGGGCCGGGGGCCCGCGTGGATGGCGACGTGGTCAGCATCGGCGGCAGCATCGAGCAGGCGCCGGACGCGGCGATCCGCGGCGAGAGCGTGCAGCTCGGGTTCTCCCCGATCACCTTCGGCTGGCCGGCCCGCTCCGTCCTCCTGTTCGCGGTCGCGGCCGGATGGCTGGTGTCCCTCTTCACCGGGTGGATCCTGACGCTGCTGTTCCCGACCGGGATGCTGCGGGTGGCGACCGTGGTCGAGCGCCGCCCGGCCGCCTCGTTCTTCCTCGGGCTGATCTCGGTGCCGTTGTTCCTCATCGCCCTGATCCTGCTCTGCATCACCGTGATCGGCATCCCGCTCGCGGCGCTGCTGCCGCCGGCCTACATGCTGGCGGGCTACGCGGGCCAGCTCGCCGCCACGGCGGTGCTCGGCGCGCGGCTGCTGCGCCGCGACCTGGCCGACGGCGTGATGTCGCCGATGGTGACCGGCACGCTGTTCGTCGCGATCATGCTCGGCGCCGGCGGGGTGCTGATGATCGGCGGCGGCGCGACGCAGCCGATCGCGCTGTTCCTGCTCGGCTCGGGGGCGCTGCTGCTGCTCGGGCTCGGGGCGCTCGGCACCGGGGCGGTGCTGCTCTCGCGGGTCGGCACCCGCCCGCGGGACGTGAGCTGGGGTGGCCACGACCGGCCGCGCCCGGCGGCGGCCGCGGTCCCCGCGCCCGCCCCGCCGCCGACCTCCTAGACCCGGGCGCCCGCCGGGGGCCCCGATCGGGGGGACCCTCCGCACCCGCTGGGGGAACCCACCCAGGATCGGCCCCCCGGCCCGACCCGGGGCCCCGCCGGGACGCCGGGAGTGCACCCGGCCTGTCCCGGCAACCCGTTGCGGCAGCGTTCTCTGCGCGGAGCCACCCGAACGGCACGGCAGCCCGGTCCGGGCGTCCCCGGTGGCATGCTTGTCGCGTTTCGGTCCCGGCATGAAGCCGTCCGCTCCGTTCCGCCGCGTGCTGCGCGCGACCCTGCTCGGGAGCCTGATCGGGACCGGGATCCTGCCGTTCCTCGGCTCCGGGGCCGGGGCGTCCGAGACCTCGATCGTGGGGCTCTCGATCCACGGCCCCGAGGAGACGCTGCGCGACTTCTGCGTGCGCGAGGACGGCGTGCTGTGGCTGGTGCTGCCGAACGGGGCCCGGCACGAGCTGGTGACCTCGACCACGGACCCGACGATCCTCAACCCGGGCGACGGCAGCTTCCACCCGTTCGACGAGGCGACCGTGCGGGCGGCGCTGGCCGAGCTGCGGGCGCCGGTGGCGCCGGTGAGCGTCGAGGTGTTCCTGCTGCCCTACCCACGTCGCGCCGGCCTCGAGTCGGCGGCGGGTCCCGGGCTCATCCTGCTCTCGCCCGGGGTGCGGCCGCTCTCGAGCCAGCACCAGCACGCGGAGTTCGTCCACGAGCTGGGCCACGTCATCCACCACTCGCGCATGCCCGCGGGGGCGACGGAGGAGTGGGCCCGCTACCGCGAGCTGCGCGGGATCACGGACGAGGCGGTCTACTGCGCCACCGCCGCCCACGCCAACCGCCCGCACGAGATCTTCGCCGAGGACTTCCGCGCCCTGATCGGCGGCCCGCTCGCCAACCACTCCGGGACCATCGAGAACGCGAGCCTGCCGGCGCCGGCGACGGTGCGGGGACTCGAGGACTTCATGCGCGAGATCGCCGGTGCGCCGGCGCGCGCCGGGTCGCTCCCGCTCGCCTGCTACCCGAACCCCTCGCGCGAGGCGGTGAGCTTCGCGCGCGCGGGCGGCGCGGCCGAGCCGCTCGACCTCTACGACCTGAACGGCCGCCGGGTCGCGACCCTGGCTCCGGTGGTCGGCTCCGGGGTGGTGACGTGGAGCTGGGACGGCCGTGGTGCCGCCGGCTCTCCGGTCGGCGCCGGCGTGTTCTTCGCCCGGCCCCGCGCCGGCGGCCCGGCGCTGCGCCTGTCGCGCGTCCGCTGAGCCCGCGCCGCGTCCGCGCGGCGAGCGGCCGACCCTCCCCCCGCCGACTGTCGTAGGATGGCCGCGCGCCCGGCGGACGCCGGCGCCCGCCCCGTGGAGGTCGTCCCGCCCATGAGCGTCACCTTCCGTTCCGTCGCCGACTACGGCATCGAGCCCGCCGCGGACCTCGCCGGGCGCGGGTTCGCGGACTACCTGGTGCCGATCTCGATCACCGCCGCCGGGCTGCTGGCGATGGTCCGGCAGGACAGCGTGGACCCGGGCGCGAGCCGCGTCGTGCTCGACGACGGCCGGCCGGTCGGCGTGGCGCTGATCGCGCGACGCGGCTGGACCAGCCGGCTGGCCGCGATGTCCGTGCTCCCCGAGGCGCGCGGTCGCGGGGTCGGGGACGCGTGCGTGCGGCAGCTGCTCGCCGAGGCGGCCGCGCGCGGGGAGCGCGCGATGACGCTCGAGGTCATCGAGGGGAACGAGCGGGCGGTCCGGCTCTACGAGCGCCGCGGCTTCCGCACCGTGCGCCGGCTGGTCGGCTACGCGGGCCGCCCGACTCCGCGCGCGGCGCCGGCCGACCTGCGCGCAGTGGATCCGCGCGAGGCGGCGCGGGCGGTGTCCGCGCACGCGCCGGCCGACCTGCCGTGGCAGCTCTCGGGCGAGACGCTGGCGCAGAGCGGGCCGCCCGGCGTCGCCTACCGCACCGACGAGGCGTGGATCGCGTGCTCGGACCCCTCCGCGCCGACCGTGGTGCTGCGCGCGCTGGTGACCGAGCGGCGGGCGCGCGGCCGCGGCGCCGCCACCGCCCTGCTCGCGGCCGTGGCCGGCCTCCACGCCGGGCGCGACTGGCGCGTGCCGGCGATCTGGCCCGAGGAACTCGCCGGCCCGCTCGCGCGCGCGGGGCTCGTGCGCGAGGCCCTGTCCCAGCGCCAGATGACGATCGAGCTGCCGGCGGAGACGCGGCCGACCGACTGAGCCGGCGGCCTCCGCGGTACCGGACGTGGACCGCTCGACGCGCGCCCGCGCGGGCGCAGCGGCGCGGCGTTCCCATCGCCTCCATCGCTTCCATCGACAGGCGCCCAACCGGTTGCGGGCCAGCGCATTGCCCGACCGAGGCCCCACGCAGTCAATCCCCGCTCAAGCGCCCCGCGTTCTCCTTCCCCCGTCGCGCGAACACCCCATCCCCCCGCAGGAAGGAGGACGCTCATGACCCGTCGCTACCCGTTCCGATGGATCGTCGCCCTCGCGGCGGCGCTGGTCCTCGCCGCCGTGGCATCGCCGCCGCGCCCGGCGGAGCACGCCGCCGCGCCCGCACCGCCGGTCGCGCTCTCCGCCGTCGCGGTCGCGTCCGCGCCGCCGGTGGCCGCCGCCTCCCCGGCGCCCGCGCTCCGGGAGTTGCCGGTCGCGCCGGCCTCGCAGCCGCGCGCGGCCCGCGCGCAGGGCAGTTCCCTACGAGCCGGGATGGTCGTCGCCATGGACCCCGAGACCGGTGCGCTCGGGATGCCCGAGCACGCCGCGGGCGAGGTGCTCTCGGTCGCGGCGATGCAGGCGATCGCCCGCCAGGAGGCGTCGGGTCTCGTCACCGTGCGCCACGCCGACGGCTCCGAGAGCATCGAGCACGAGGGACGCTTCACCGACTACACCGTGGTCCGCATCGGCCCCGACGGCCGCCCGAAGTTCGTCTGCGCGCACGGCGAGGTCGGCATCGCCCACGCGCTGCGCAACGCCCGCGCGACGGGCGCGGAGGACAAGTAGCCATGCGCCCGATCCGGAGTGCGCTCCTGCGCCGCGGCCTCGCGATCGCCCTGCTGCTCGGCGCCGCCGCCACGGTGCCGGCGGCGGAGGTCGCCGCCGCCACGATCACCATCGTCAACCTCGACGGACCCAACGAGGGCTTCAACGACCCGACCCCGGCCACCCCGGTGGGCGGCAACCCCGGCACCACGGTCGGGGCCCAGCGGCTCTACGTGTTCAACTACGCGGCCGGCATCTGGGGCTCGATGCTCATCAGCTCGGTCGAGATCCGGGTCGGCGCGCGCTTCGACCCGCAGACCTGCGACGCGAGCAGCGGCGTGCTCGGGGGCGCGAGCGCCGGTTCCTCGCACCGCAACTTCGCGAACGCCCCGTACCCCGACACCTGGTTCCAGCAGGCGCTGGCGAACAAGCTCGCGCACACGGACCTCTCGGCGAGCAACGACATCAGCATCACCTTCAACGCGGACATCGGTGGCCCCAACTGCCTGCCGGCCGGCTGGTACTACGGCGTGGACGGCAACGAGGGGACGAAGATCGAGCTGCTGCCGGTGGTGCTCCACGAGCTGGGCCACGGGCTCGGGTTCGCGACGATCACCCTGGCCGGCGTCCAGATGGGCACCCCGCCCGGGCCCCACGTCTACGACCGGTTCCTCTACGATCGCACGCTGGGGCTCCACTGGCCCGACATGACCGAAGCGCAGCGCGCGGCCTCGGCCCAGAACTGTCAGAACCTGGTCTGGGACGGCCCGAACGTGGTGGGGGCGTCGGCGGCGCGGCTCGGCCCCAAGCCGCTCCTGCGCGTCAACTCGCCGCCGGCGATCGCGGGCGACTACGAGGTGGGACTCGCCTCGTTCGGCCCGCCGCTCGCGAACCCGGGCGTCACCGGCAACCTGGTGCTGGTGAACGACGGCATGGGGGTGCCGACGAACGGCTGCGAGCCGTTCCTGAACGCCGCCCAGGTCGCCGGCAACGTCGCGCTGATCGACCGCGGCGGCTGTCCGTTCGTGCAGAAGGCGCAGAACGCCCAGGCCGCCGGCGCCATCGCGGTGGTGGTCGCCGACAGCATGCCGGGCTGCCCGGCGCTCGGCATGAGCGGGGTCGCCCCGGGCGTCACGATCCCCACGGTGCGGGTCACCCACGACGACGGGCTGCTCATCAAGTCCCAGCTCCTCAACGGCGTGAACGTCTCGCTGCGGGTGGACCCGACCCTCGACGCGGGCGCCGACCCGCAGGGGCGCGTCATGGTCTACACCCCGATCCCGTTCGCGACCGGCTCCTCGGTCTCGCACTGGGACATCTCGGCGACGCCGAACCTGCTCATGGAGCCGTCGCTCAATCCCGACCTCTCGACCGACGTGGACCTGACGATCGCGCAGTTCACCGACATCGGCTGGTTCATCGACCCGACCGCGACCACGCTCGCGACCTTCACCGCCGAGGGGCGCGCCGACGGGATCCTGCTGCGCTGGCAGTTCACCGACCCGTCCGAGGTCCGGGCGGTCGCGGTCGAACGCGGCGAGGCGACCACCGGGCCGTGGACGTCGCTCGCGGTGGAGCCGGCGGTCGAGCAGGGGATGGTCACCGCGCTCGACGCCGAGGCGGCGCCCGGGCGCGACCACTTCTACCGTCTGCGGGTGACCGACCGTGCCGGTCAGACCGAGACCATGGGGATGGTCTCGGCGCGCCGGCAGGATCGCGCGACCGCCGGCGTGTTCCTCGCCGCCCCGCGCCCGAATCCCATGAGCCGCGACGCCGCGGTGCTGTTCTCGCTCGCGCGTCCCGAGTACGTGCGGGTGGCGATCGTGGACGCCGGCGGCCGCCGCGTGCGGGCGCTCCACGAGGGCATGCTGGGGCCGGGCGAGCACCAGCTCGCGTGGGACGGACGCGACGACGGCCGGCGCGACCTGCCCTCGGGCGTCTATCTGGTCGCGCTGACGACGTCGGAGGGGGTGCAGATGCGGCGGGTCGCCCTCACCCGGTAGTTCCCCCGCCCGGAGCGGCGGTCCCGGTCCTCCACCCATCGAGGCCGGGCCGCCGCGGCCCGGGGTCTGCGCGGGCCTCAGCGCGCCGCGAACAGGTCGCGGAGGCCGAACCGTGCCGAGATCGCGCGCGCCTTCTGGTCCCCGAACCCGGCCACGCTGCGCACGGTGTCGAAGATCGTGCGCGGGATCTCGGCCACCACGCCGAAGCCGCCGCGGCCGCCCGCGCCGCCCGACAGCCAGCCCTCGACCTCCTGCAGGTCCTCGACCGTGAGCGGCCGCAGGGTCGCGGTCAGCACGACGTAGTAGCGCGCGTCGAGCGCCAGCTGCCCCACCCGGCCGGCGGCCACCAGCCACGGGCGCTCGAGCACGGTCGCCACCGAGTCCACCGAGCCGACCACGATCGGGTCGGCGCCCATGCGCTCGATCAGGTACGAGTCGCTCCACACCTCGTAGCGGATGCGCACCATGGCGTCGGTGCTGTGCTCGAGGCGGTCGAACCAGCCGCGCCGGTCCCGCCACAGCTCGGCGTGCAGCACCAGCGTCGCCGGCATGCCGCGCGCCAGACTCTCGCCCACCCGCGCGTCGAGCACGCGGGCGGGGCGCGCCTCGACCACGACCCGACCCTCGCGCTCGCGCGGCGGCGCGAGCGACAGCTCGAGTGCGAGCGCCGGCGCGGCCGCCGCCAGCGCGAGCGCGAGGGCGGCGCACGCCGCGACGCGCGCAGAGCGTGACGGGGTGGGGAGCGGGCGGGTCACGGGCGGTCAGAACGGGCGCTGGAGTCTCATGCTGACCAGGAACGAGGAGCCGCTCCGCCGCAGGTCGCGGGCGAAGTAGACGCGCAGCTTGTCCTCGGCCGCCGCGATGCCGACGCCGGCGTCCACCGCGATCTCCTGGTCGCCGACCGACCAGCGATGGCCGGGGTCGTCCCAGGCGCGGCCGGCGTCCACGAACGCGATCGCGTGGAGCCCGCCTTCGAGTGCGCCACTGTGCAGCTGCCACAGGCCGATGACGTACTCGGCCTGGAGCAGCATGAGCTGGTCCCCGCGGAACGCCGAGAACGGGTGGGCGCGCAGCCCGTCCACGCCGCCGAGCGGGAACGACTTCTGGGCGGGCAGCGTGCCGCTCGGCGTGTGACCGGCCACCCCGCGCAGCAGCAGCGTGGTGGCGGGGGAGAGCCGCAGGATGCCGCGCACGTCCGCCAGCAGCCGGGTGTAGGTGAAGTCGCCTCCCAGCGCGCGGCCGGCCCACTCGGCTTCGATCCAGTGGTAGGTCCCGGCGTGGGTCTGGCGCGTGGTGCGGGCCACGCGTTCGAACCGCAGGGCGGCGGTGTGGGTCTCCCCGTCGTCGATCGCGGGGTTGGGCCGCAGGGGGCGGTCGCGGTGGAACCACGAGGTCGCGCCGCGGTCCGCGAGCGTGCGGTATTCGTCCCGGCGCAGGTGGACGCTCACGTTCGAGAAGTCCGGCACCCGCCAGGCGAGGTAGACGCCGGCGCCCTCGCGCTCCCAGTAATCCCGGTAGTCCTGGCGCGCGAACAGCACCGCCAGCGTGTTCTCGCCGTCCGGCACCTGGCGCAGCTCGTGATGGTCGGTGCGCCGGACCAGCGAGGCGCCGAGCGCGATGCGACCCGGCGGGACGACCGGCTGCTCGAGCTGGAACCCGTACAGCGTCCGATCCCGCCCGAAGGCGCGTTCGATCCGGGCGCCGAGGCGAGGGGCCATCGGCTCCGGCACCTGGAGCTGGAAGCCGAGCCCGAGACGCAGGCGGTCGGCGCGGTTGTAGTCGCCGAGCACGTCGAGCGAGCGGAAGCGTCCGTGCCGCCCGGCCCGCCACTGGTCGCGGTCGGTGAGCAGGCCGTCGCCGATCGGGGCGCGACGCCACTCGTGGTCGTCGTCGCGCCGCCGTGCGCGGTCGTCGTCGAGGCTGTCGGCGGGCGGCAGGACGAACTCGAGCGTGTCGGGGACGGTGCCGACCGTGAACGGGACGCGGGCCTCGTCCGCCCGCGCGGGGCGGGGCGGGATCGTCAGGACGAGCGCCGCGAACAGCAGGCCGAGGGGGAGGGCAGGGAATCGCATGGGGTCTCCAGGGTCAGGGGCGCCGGGAAGCCACCGGAGCGGGAAGGCAAGGCCCGTTCCAGCCCCCACCCCGCGCGGACGCGCGCGTCCGCGGGCGAATCCCGCCCCGCGCGGGCCCCGATCCGCCGCCGGACGTGGAGCGGGCGCCACGCCCTGTGGCGGGTCCACCCCGGGCATCAACGGCGCGAGATGCCGTACTTGCGCATCTTGCGATGCAGGTTGGTGCGGTCGATCCCGAGTCCCGCCGCCGCCTGGGTGACGTTCCATCCCGCCTGCTCCAGCGCCTTGCGGATCGCCTCTGCTTCGCGCCGCTCGATCTCGCCCCGCAACCCCTCGCTCTCCTCGCTCGCCGGCCCGGACTCGAGCCAGGCGGCGAGGTCCTCGGCCCGCACCTCGTCGCCCTCGACCAGGATCGCGGCGCGCTCCATGAGGTTCCTCAACTCCCGTACGTTCCCCGGCCAGCGGTATTCCGAGAGCAGCGCCAGCGCCTCGGGCGAGAGCCGCCGCGCCGGCCGTTCCTCGGCGGCGCAGGCGCGGGCGAGGAAGTGGGCGGCGAGCGCCGGGATGTCGGCCGCCCGCTCGCGCAGCGGCGGCACGTGGAGCGGCACGCCGTTCAGCCGGTAGAAGAGGTCGCGCCGGAATTCCCCGCTCTCCATCG
>CAZKQE010000035.1:0-12989 GCA_964554725.1 uncultured bacterium | reverse complement strand
CCGCGACCGCCGCCCCTGCGACCGACCCGGCGATCGCGCGGGCCCCGTCCGTCCCCGCCGGCGCCGCGGGGCTGGTGGTCGCACTGCCGCGCAACTCGGTGTGGCGCTACGAGGCGACCGGGACCAACCTCGGCACCGCCTGGCGGCAGACCGCCTACGACGACTCGCAGTGGCCGAGCGGGCCGGGCGCGCTCGGGTACGGCGAGCCGTCCATCGTCACCCCGGTGCCGTTCGGGCCGGATCCCGCGAACAAGTACACGACCACCTATTTCCGGACCACGTTCGAGGTGGGCCAGGCGCCCGGGACGCTCCAGTCGCTCACGATGACCGCCGACTTCGACGACGGGATCGTCGTCTACCTGAACGGCATCGAGGCCGCGCGGCGGGCGATGCCGCCCGGCACGGTCTCCTACCCGACGCTCGCCTACGGCCACGAGGGCGGCGCCTACGAGAGCATCGATCTGAGCGGGGCGATGGCGTGGCTGGTGCAGGGCACGAACGTGCTGGCGGTCGAGGTCCACCAGTCCTCGCCGAGCTCCGCCGACCTGGTGTGGGACGCCGACGTCACCTACTCGGACGTGCCCCATCTGACGCGCGGCCCCTACCTGAGCGTCGGCACGGCGGACGGCGTGACGGTGCGCTGGCGGACGAGCGGCGCGACGGACAGCCGGGTGCGCTATGGCACCGCGCCCGGGAGCCTGCTCCTCGAGGCCGCGAACGCGGGCCCCACGACCGAGCACGAGGTGCGGCTCACCGGCCTCGCGCCGGCCACCCGCTACTACTACTCGGTGGGGACGGCGGCCGACGTGCTGGCGGGCGACGCGAGCTTCACCTTCCGGACCGCGCCGCCGGTGGGATCCACCACCCCGGTCCGCGCGTGGGTGATCGGGGACTCCGGGAACCCCAGTTCGATCGCCTACGCGGTGCGGGACGCCTACACCGCCTGGACCGGCGCGCGCGGGACCGACCTGTGGCTGATGCTGGGGGACAACGCCTACACGACCGGCACCGACGCCGAGTTCCAGGTCGCGGTGTTCGACCAGTACCCGCTCCTGCTGCGCCAGAGCACCCTGTGGCCCACGCGGGGGAACCACGAGGTGCTGCGCGCCGGACCGAACAACGACTATTACGAGCTGTTCACGATGCCGGCCGCCGGCGAGGCCGGCGGTCTGCCGTCGGGGACCGAGGCGTACTACTCGTTCGACTGGGCCAACATCCACTTCATCTGCCTCGACTCGGAGGGCAGCGACCGCTCCCCGGGCGGGGCGATGCTGACGTGGCTCGCGAACGACCTCGCCGCGAACACGCTCCCGTGGGTGATCGCGTACTGGCACCATCCCCCGTACAGCAAGGGCTCGCACAACTCCGACACCGAGACCCCGCTGATCCAGATGCGGCAGAACGCGCTGCCGATCCTCGAGGCGGGCGGCGTGGACCTGGTGCTCGCCGGCCACAGTCACTCCTACGAGCGGTCGAAGCTGCTGAACGGACACTACGGCCATTCGTCCACGCTCGCCCCGTCGATGATCGTCAACGGCGGGGACGGGCGGCCGAACGGGAACGGCGCCTACGTGAAGCCCGCCACGGCGCCCTCGCCGAACGCGGGCGCGGTCTACGCGGTCGCCGGCAGCTCCTCCCAGATCAGCGGCGGCCTGCTGAACCATCCGGTGATGGTGACCTCGCTCAACGTCGGCGGGTCGCTGGTGCTCGACGTGAGTCGCAGCACGCTGATGGCGCGGTTCCTCAACACCACCGGCGCGGTGGCCGACAGCTTCGGCATCGTCAAGTCCGCCGTCGCCGGCGTCGAGCCCGGCCCCGCCGGCGCCGGCGTGAGCCTCGGCCCCGGGCTGCCCAATCCGTTCTCGCGCGACCTCGACCTGACGTTCACGATCGATCGCGCCGGCGACGTGCGGGTCGCCGTCCACGACGCCGCCGGGCGTCGGGTCGCCACGCTCGCCGCGGGCCGGCGCGAGGCCGGGACACACGCCGTCCGCTGGGACGGTCGCGACGCCGGGGGCCGGGCGCTCCCGAACGGCGTCTACCTCGCGACGCTCGAGGCGCACGGCGAGCGGGCGAGCCGGAAGATCGCGCTGGTGCGCTAGGCGCCGCCGCGGGGCGCCGGCACGACCGCCCCGCGCCGGCGGAACGCCGCGAGCCGCCTCCCCTCCGGGAGGCGGCTCGCCCGCTGCGTCGGGGCCCGCCGGCCCCGCGTGCTACCGGCGCGGCGGCTGCGCGAACCCCAGCTCGCCGTGCTCGCGCTCCCACACGCGGTCGCGGTGGCTGCGCGGGATGATGCCCAGCGCCCGCAGGCCCGAGGCGTACTCGTAGCGGAACACGAGATGATCGCCGGCCCGGCGCTCGGCGACGAAGTGGACGCGTCGCACCGGGTCGCGGCTCCGGTCGCCCCAGCCGGTGCCGGGGACCGCGCCGGCCGGGGGCGCGGCGTTGCGGTCGAACGCCATGCTCGGGCTCGGCGCCCGGCGGGCGTCCCGCGTGCCCTCTTGCGCCCGCGCCTCGGGCGCCGCCTCGTCCGCGTCGCGCCGCGGGCTCCGCGCCTCGTCGCCACCCTGCTCCTCCCGGGAGCCGAAGGGGCGCAGCTCGCCGTCCTTCTCGTGCGTCGGCTCGCCTTCCCGGATGCGGCCCGGCAGGTCGTACCAGGCGCTCCCGCGCTCCTGGAACGCGAGCACCCGGATCCAGCCCATGTCGCCGTTCGCCTGGCCGGTGCGCTCGGCGTACGAGCGCTCCTCGTCGACGAACACGAACTTGCGCACGTCGTGGAGCGACGACCGCCAGCCGCGGATCACCGTGCGCTCCCACGGGTCGAGCACGTACATCGCCTCGTCCGCCGCCAGCCGCGAGCGCTCGCCGTTGACGACGTTGAGTCCGTCCACCGCGATCAGCACGCCGATCCGCCGGCCGGTGTTGTTGCGCAGCGCCAGCGCGTAGGTCCGTCCGCGCAGGGCCTGGAAGTAGCGCCGGTCGTGGCGTCCGGCCGGGAAGTAGAGCGGCGTGGCGTCGCCGCCCACCAGCACCTGGACGTCCACCAGCCGGCCGTCGGCGGTCAGCTCGTAGGGCGTGGAGCGGCGGGCGTCGGCCGGCGCGGCGGCCGCGAGGCCCAGCAGCAGGGCCGGGAGCAGCAGGACCCGGCGCAGGCGCGGCACGCCGACCGGCAGCGGCACCGGGGCGGGCACGCGGCAGGGCTCGAACGCCCGCGACCCGCCGGTGAGGAGGCGGACGCGGGGGGACGACGTGGACACCACCGTGCCGAGGCGGCCGGCGATCCACCGCCCGCCGAGGCGGGCGAACGCGATCAGGTTCGACAGGGTCTGCATGGCACTCTCCTCTGGTGAGGACGCGGGTCAGGTCGTCCACGCGTCGGTTACGCAGGAACTACGCCAGAAGCCGGCGGCTATTCCCGGCAGGAGGCGGGCACGATTTCCCGGGCGCTTCGCCCGCGCAGGGTGCATGATTCCCCGGTGCGCCGGGGCCTCCGGGCGGCCGGACCGGTCGGGACTGCGGCCGCACCGCCACACCGGAGCCGCCCGGCCGGCGGCCGGTCACGGCCGGGACAAGCCCCCGTAGGGGGGGGTGCCGGGCGGCGACGTCCCGGCGGGCGGCCGGAGGGCCCGGCGCCAACGACGACAGGGAGGGCACCCGATGGATCCGCGGCGCACGATCTCCACGTTCGCGCTCGTCCTCGCCGCGCTCGCCGCGGCGCCGGCGCGCGCCATCGTCAGCCCCGGGGATCCGGCCCCCAACTTCACCAAGAACCAGCTCGACTTCCCCGCGCTGGGACAGGTCACCCCGCGCTCGCTCGCCGACTGGCCGGGCAAGGTGATCGTCTTCTTCCTGCTCGGCTACGACTGACCCTTCTGTATCGCCGACGGTCCGTCGGTGCAGGCCGATATCGCCCAGTACTACGAGAACAGCCACCCGGGGCAGGTCCAGGTGGTCGGCGTGGACGAGTGGAACGGGACCACCACCCAGCTCCGCTCGTTCAAGAACCAGACCGGGATCACCTTCCCGCTGCTGCTGAACGGGGCGAGCGCGACCGGGGGGAACTTCGCGACCCTCTACGGCACGTACGACAACTACGTCGTGGTGAACAAGCAGGGCATCGTGCGCTACCATGCCGCGCTCGGCTGGCCGCACGGGAACCGCTACCATCTGAACGAGATCCGGGGATGCGTGGATTCGCTCGTCACGACCGTGGTGGACGTCGGTCCGGAGGCCGCCCCGCCGGCCTACCGGCTCGCGAGCGCGCCGAACCCGGCCCGCGGCCGCACCGCGGTCGAGCTCTCGCTGCCCGGCGCCGCGGCGGCGCGGGCGACGGTGACCGTGCACGACCTCGCCGGCCGGCGGATCGCCACCCTGTGGGACGGCGCGGTCGCGCCCGGGGTCGCGCGCTTCGCCTGGACCCATCGCGACGAGACCGGCGCCCCGGTGGCGCCGGGCGTGTATCTCGTCCGGGCCCGGCTCGCGGACCGGACGCTGGTCCACCGCGCGGTCGTCCTGCGGTGAGGGGTCGCGGCGGGAAGGTCGCGCGCGTCGTCCTGCTCGCCGCCGCCCTGGGGCTGGTCGCCGGCCCCGCGCCGGCCGCCGAGCCGAAGGCGGCGCCGCCCTTCCGCGTCCGGGCCCTCTCCGGGGAGACGCTCGACCTCGGCGAGCTCACCGCCCGCGGGCCGGTGCTGCTCGACTTCTGGGCCACCTGGTGCAAGCCCTGCCTCGCCTCGCTCCCCGAGCTCGAGACGCTCCACCGGCGCTTCGCGCCCCGCGGCCTCACGGTGATCGGCATCTCGGTGGACGGGCCGCGCAACTTCGCCAAGGTGCGCCCGTTCGCCCGGCGGCTCGGCCTCACGTTCCCGATCGCGCTCGACGAGGACGGCGGGCTCCAGCGGCTCTACCAGGCGCGCGCGATCCCGAGCGGCGTGCTGGTCTCGGCCGAGGGGCGCGTGGTCCACGTCTCCCAGGGCTGGCGCCCGGGGGAGACCGGGGACCTCGCGCGCGCGATCGAGGCGCTGCTCCCCGACACGACCGCCGTCCCCCGGCCGTGAGGGGCGGCGTCCGGGCGCTGGTCGCCGTGCTGGCCGGGACGCTGCCCGGCGCGGCCCTGGCGCAGCCGTCGGTCACGAACCTGCTCGAGGCCCAGGGCGGCAACCTCCCCTTCGCCGAGCCCACGAACCGCACCGACCTCTACGACCAGTTCCAGCTCGAGTACGGCTTCCCGAGCGGGCGGATCGGCGTGCGTTTCGAGCAGGACCACAACAGCGAGGACCAGTTCGATTACCGCGCGCTGACCCAGCGCTGGGCGGAGTGGTCCGACCCGCGCCTGCGCGTGCGGGTGGGGAACCTCTACACGATCCTCGGCCGCGGACTCCTGCACCGCTCGTTCGAGCTGCCGGCGGTGGTGCTCGACCAGCCGGGCCTGCGCTCGCGCTACGGCCCCTCGCGCGACGTGGACGGCGTGCTGATCGAGGGGCGCTGGGGGCCGTTCGAGGGGCGCGCGCTGGGCGGCACGCCCAACTCGGGCGAGTACTCCGCCGCGCCCGAGAACGCGCTGTTCGGTCTCGAGCGCTACCAGGGCACCCTGACCGGCGGGCAGCTCGCGGCCACCGTGTGGCGCGACGCGCGGGTGGGGGCGGCCTACCTGCGCGCCTCGAACGGGCTGGGGGAGAACCGCGAGTTCGGCTCCGGCTTCGTCGAGCTGGACCCGCTGCGCCTCGCCGGCGTGGACGCCGCGGCGCTCCCGGTCTACGTCGAGTACGCGCTCGCCGACCGCCGGTTCTCGGACTGGTGGAGCCTGCGCACCGGCGGGCGCGACACCTTCGCGCTCTACGCCGGGGCCAACCTGCTCGCCGGCGACTTCACGCTCTCGGCCGAATGGAAGGACTACCGCGAGTTCCGCCTCGGCCTCAACGACCCGCCCTCGCTGGTGCGCGAGCACGCGTTCACGCTCCTGAACCGCGCCACCCACGTGCTCGACGCGGCCCGCGAGCGCGGCTTCCAGCTCGAGGCGTCCTGGAGCGCACGGCCGTGGGGGACGGTGACCGCCAACCTCAGCCGCTCGGACGGCCGCGGGGACCGCTTCGAGGAGCGGTTCCTCGAGGTTCACCTCGCGCCCGAGGCCACGCCGGCGTGGGAGGCGACCGCGTTCTGGGACGAGGGCCGCGACGACTTCTCCTCGATCGCCGACCGCCGCATCTACGGCGGCAGCGGGACCTGGCGCGTGTCGGGGCGCTGGGCCGTGAGCGCGGACCTGCAGCGTCAGGAGGCCACCCGGACGCTGATCGGCGTCCCCCCGGCGTCGTTCGGCGACCACTCCGCGGCGCTCAGCGCGAGCCGCGCGGGGGTCGGCAGCGCGACCTTCGCCTGGGAGCGGAGCACCGACCCCGAGCAGGAGGACCCGGCGCTGGCGCTCGACGCGCGCGTGGACCCGCGGCGCTTCCTCGCCGGCATCGTGCGCGCGACCCTCTCCGAGCACCACGAGGCGACGGTGTTCGTGGGCCAGCGCCGCGGCGGCCGGGCGTGCACCGCCGGCACCTGCTACGAGGTGCGGCCCTTCCGCGGCGTCGAGTTGAGACTTCTGTCCCGCTTCTGAGAGCGCTTCGGGCTACCAGCCCATGATGTGGTAGCCGGCGTCCACGTACAGCACCTCGCCGGTGATCCCGCTCGACAGGTCGGAGAGCAGGAACAGCCCGGCCTTGCCCACCTCGTCCTTCGTGATGTTGCGGCGGAGCGGCGCCTTCTCGGCGTGCTTCTTCAGCATGTCGGTGAACCCGTGGATCCCGCGCGCCGCCAGCGTGCTCACCGGTCCGGCGGAGAGCGCGTTGATGCGCACGTTCTTCGCACCCAGCTCGTGGGCGAGCTGCCGCACGCTCTGCTCCAGCACCGCCTTGGCGCTGCCCATCACGTTGTAGGAGGGGACCGCCCGCTCGGCGGCGAGGTAGGAGAGGGTGACGATCGCGGCGCCGTTCTTCTCGAGCAGCGGTCGCACGCGGTTCGTGACGTTGAGGAGGGAGTACGCGCTCACGTCGAGCGCCATCTGGAACCCCTCGCGCGGGGTGGCGACGAACTCGCCCTCGAGGTCCTCCTTGCGGGCGAAGGCGATGCCGTGGACCAGCGCCTCGATCGAGCCCCACTCCGTCCCGAGGCGCGCCGCGACGGCGTCGATCGTCTCGTCGCGGGTGACGTCGCACTCGAGCACGAGCGTCCCGGGAATGGTCGCCGCCAGCTCCTCGACCATGGACTTGAGCCGCTCGCCGGCGTAGGTCAGGCACAGGGCCGCGCCGGCCTTGCTGAGATTCTGGGCGATCGCCCACGAGAGGCTGCGATGGTTCGCCACGCCCATCACCAGGGCGTGCTTGCCGGTCAGATCGATGGCGTACATGAGGATCCCCTCGGTCGTTCGGGAGTCAGGCGGCCTTCGTACGCTCCCACACGCGGATCGGCAGCACGACCACCTGGATGCCGTCGAACTGCAGCCGGCGCTGGATCGCGAACGAAGTCTCGTGATGCAGGGTACGGGTGAGCAGGGTCTCGCGCTGGAACACCAGCTGCCCGGCGAACACCACCGCGCGGCGGAACTCCCGGGTCAGCGGGATGCACAGGCCCTCCAGCTCGGCGATCAGGTCGGTCCCGATCGTGTAACGGTACTCGGCGTAGTAGCCCATCCGCTCCGCCAACTCGACGTAGCGTTCGAGATCGCCGCGCAGCTTGTCCTCGAGCGCGGCGAGGGCCTCGACTCCCTTGAACCGTCCCGAGTCCACGAGGCCGACCGAACAGAACACGATGTTCCGGTAATGTCGCGGGAACAGCCGCTGGATCGACAGCAGCGTGTGGATCCCGAGCCCCGCGTAGGACTCGACCAGGACCACGGCGGTCGGGCCCTCGGGGCTCATCTCGGGGGCGGCCCCGTGGTCCGGAAGCGGGAGCTGGACGAGCGCCTCGTCCAGCGACCTCAGCATGCGACGGACCCGCCGGTAGTGCCAGCGTACGCCCCAGCATAGCGCAGCCAGCATCCCGGTGGCGACCAGGGTGACCCAGCCGCCTTCTCCGAACTTGACCACCGTGGTGACGGCGAGGATCCCGGCCGTCACCGCGGTGCCGGCGAGCGCCACGCCCAGTCGTCGGCGCCAGCGGGCCTGCGCGCGGCGCGTCAGCCACCAGTGCCGGACCATGCCGGCCTGGGTGAGCGTGAAGGTCATGAACACGTTGATCGAGTACATGACGACCAGCAGCTTCACCGATCCCGCCGAGTAGAGGATCACCGCCGCCGCCGCGAGCCCCATGAACAGGACGCCGTTCTGTGTCACCAGCCGTTCCGAGAGATGCCCGAGCCGCTTCGGCACCCAGGAGTCCACCGCCATCGAACCGAGCGTCCGCGGCCCCGCCACGAACCCCGTCTGCGCCGCGACGAACAGCAGGGCGCCCTCGGACAGCAGCGTGAGCCAGACCATCGGCGGCCCCAGGTCGATCCCGCCGACCCGCCAGCCGCGCGTGAGCAGATCCCACAGCGAGGCGTTCAGGGTCAGGCCGGGCTGCGGCCGGACGTCGTGGAGCAGGTAGCAGAGCAGGATCCCGCCCGCCGTGAAGGCGAGCGAGCAGGCCATGTAGATCATCGTCCGCCGGCCGGTGGCGACCTTGGGCTCGCGCAGGATCTCGGTGCTGTTGCTGACGGCTTCGATCCCCGTGAAGGTGCCGCCCCCGAGCGAGAAGGCGCGCAGGAAGACGACGAGCACGCCCCAGAGACCGAGTTCACCGATCGCCGAGCGCGCATCGCGCGCGGTGTCGGCGGCGAGGTGGTGGAACACCGGGGCCTGCGCGAGGATCCCCCACGAGATCAGCGCGACGTGAGTCGCCATGAACGCGACGAAGATGGGGGTGAGGACCACCACGGACTCGCGGATGCCGCGCAGGTTGAGCAGGATCAGCCCCATCACCACCGCCAGCTCGACCCCCGGTTTGGCTCCGGAGAGGCCGGGGGGCAGGAGCGAGAAGATCGCATCGCATCCCGCCGCGACGGAGATCGCGATCGTGAGGACGTAGTCGACGACCAGCGCGCAGCCGGAGATCAGCCCCGGCCCGGTGCCGAGCAGACGTGTCGCGACGACGTACCCACCGCCTCCACTCGGGAAGAGCCCGATGATCTGGATGTACGACGCCGAGATGAGGAAGATCGTTGCCACCATCGCCAGGCCCACGAACACCGCCAGGTACCGGTGCCCCCCCAGATGGAGGAACGCCTCCTCGGGGCCGTAGGCCGACGACGAGAGCCCGTCGGAGCCGAGACCGATCCAGGCGAAGATCGCGATCAGGGCCAGGTTCTCGTGGATACGCGGATCGAACAGGTTCTTCGGCCCGCCCAGCAGCCACGCCCGCAGGCGATCGATCACAGGCGGGGGTCGACGGGACCCCGCGGGGACGCGTTCGGTCGGGCGGGGGCGCGGGGAGGGCTGGGGTGGGGCATCGGCCGGGTCGGGACGGCGTCGGTCAGGTCCGGGGCGCGCGGCGCCGCTCCCAGACGCGGATGGGCAGGATGATCACCTGGATGCCGGTGAACTGCAGCCGGCGCTGGATCGAGAACGAGGTCTCGTGGTGGAGCGACCGGGTGAACACGTTCTCGCGCTGGAACACCAGCTGGCCCGCGAACACGACCGGGCGCCGGAACTCCTTGATGAGGTCCTGGCACTGGCCCTCGAGCTCGGCGATCAGGTCGGTGCCCAGGGTGAGCCGGTACTCGGCGTAGTAGCCCATGCGGTTCGCGAGCTGGACGTACTTCTCGAGGTCCACCCGCACCTTGTCCTCGAGCGCCTCCATGTCGGCGACGCCCTTGAACCGTCCCGAGTCCACCAGTCCGACCGAGGTGAAGACGAAATTGCGGAAGTGACGCGGGAACAGGCGCTGGACGCTCAGCAGCGTGTGGATGCCGAGCCCGGCGTAGGATTCCACCATCACGATCGCGGTGGGTCCGTCGGGCGCCAGCTCCGGGGGCTGCTGCGGCTCCGGGAGCGGCAGGTTCATGAGCACCTCGTCGAGCGACGAGAGCATCTGCCGGACGCGCCGGTAGTGCGCCCGGACCAGGAAGCACGCGCCGATGAGAGCCCCGGTGACGAGCAGCGTCACCCACACGCCGCGATCGAACATCAGCACGGCGGTGAGCGTGAGGATGCCGCCGCACACCACCGTGCCGATGCTGGCGATGATGAACCGCCGGCGCCAGTGCGCCTGCGTGCCGCGCGTGGACCACCAGTGGCGGGCCATGCCCGCCTGGGTGAGGGTGAAGGCGATGAACACGTTGATCGAGTACATGACGACGAGGATCTTGACCGCGCCGCCGGTGTAGAGCATGACCAGGGCGGCCGCGACGCCCATCGTGACGATGCCGTTCTGGGTCACCAGCCGCTCGGAGAGGTGGGCGAAGCGCTTCGGCACCCACAGGTCCACCGCCATCGAGGCGAGCGTCCGCGGGCCGGCGACGAACCCGGTCTGCGCCGCGACGAACAGCAGCGCCCCCTCGGACAGCAGCGTGGCCCAGACGATCGCCGGCCCGATCGCCGTGCCGCCCACGCTCCAGCCGCGGGTGATCCCTTCCCACAGCGAGGCGTTCAGGGTCTTGCCCGCCTGGTGCTGGACGTCGTTGAGCAGGTAGCAGAGCAGGATGCCGCCGGCGGTGAAGGCGAGCGAGATCGACATGTAGAGCATGGTGCGCTTGCCGGTCTCGACCTTGGGGTCGCGCAGGATGTCGGTGCTGTTGCTCACCGCCTCGATGCCGGTGTAGGTGCCGCCGCCGAGGGAGTAGGCGCGCAGGAAGAGGATGAGCACCGCCCAGCCGCCGAGCTGGTCCACGGCGCGGCCGGTCTCGTTCACCGTCTCGCCCACCAGCGGCACCAGCTCGCTGCCGTGGGTGAGGATGCCGTAGCCGATCAGCACCACGTGGGTGACGACGAAGGTGAGGAAGATCGGCGTCAGCACCGCCACCGACTCCTTGACCCCGCGCAGGTTGAGGCTGGTGAGCAGGGCGACGATCGCCAGCGCCGCGACCAGCTTCCAGACCCGCCACTCCGGCGGCAGGAACGAGAAGATGGCGTCGCAGCCCGAGGCGACCGAGATGGCGATCGTGAGTACGTAGTCGATCACCAGCGCCGCCCCGCCCACCACCCCGGCGGTGGGGCCGAGCAGCTTGGTCGCCACCAGGTAGCCGCCGCCCCCGGTCGGGAACAGCTCGATCACCTGGCTGTAGGCGGTCGAGATGAGGAACACCGTGGCGATGGTCGCCACCACCAGGTAGAGCGCCAGGTGGCGGTGCTCGGCGAGCTGGAGGAAGGCCTCCTCCGGCCCGTAGGACGAGGAGGAGAGTCCGTCGGAGCCGAGCCCCACCCACGCGGCGAAGGCGATGAGGGCCATGCTGTGGTGGATGCGCGGATCGAGGAGGTTCTTGGGACCGCCGATCAGGATCCCGCGCAATCGCTCGAGCACGATCGGGGAATCTAGGCACTTGGGGAGCGGCGCGCAAGGTGCGGTCCCGGGCGCCGGATCGCCGGCCGCCGGGCGCGGTCCGCGGCGGGTCCCGACGGCACGGGGGCGTGCTAGCATCGCCGCGCCATGGCCCCTCGATCCGCGCTCCTCCCGCCGGTCCGACCCCGCCCCGGGCGCCCCCGGCGCCGGCGCGCGGCCGCGGCGCTGGTGGCGGTGGCCGCCGGGGCGGCCGGCCCGGCGGCCGGCGCGCCGACCCCGTCCGCGGTGCCGCGCTTCACCGTGTTCGGCTGGGTGAGCCCGCCCCCGTGGGCGACGACGGCGGAACGCTACGCCGAGCTGGCCGGGGCCGGGATGAACGTGGCCCTCCCCACCCAGGACGACCCGCAGGACCGCGCGGAGAACCTGCGGCGGATGGACCTCGCGGCCGCGGTCGGGATCCGCTGCCTGGTCGCGGACGACCGGTTCAACCGGGTCGGCGACCTCGGCATCGACACCCCCGAGGCGGCGGTGGTGCTGGACTCGATCGTCGCCGACTACCGCGACCACCCCGGCTTCCTCGGCTACTACCTGGGCGACGAGCCGTTCAGCGAGCGCTGGCCCGACCTGACCAAGGCGTTCGCCGTCCTGCGCGCCCGCGACCCCGAGCACCCGGCCTGGAACAACCTGATCGGCTACAGCCTCTACGACTCGGCCCTGTGGGTGGCGAACAACACCGGCTACCTGGAGCACGTACGGCCCGCGGTGCTGTGCAACGACCACTACGACTTCCGCACCGGCCACGACATCGGCCGGTTCGTCGCCAACGTGGTCGGGCTGCGGACCTGGTCGCTGGCCTACGACGTGCCGTTCTGGTGCATCGTCCAGCTGGTCCCGCACTACGACATCCGGCCGCTCACCGAGGGCGAGCTGACGTGGCAGGTGGCGATGCTGCTCGCCTACGGCGCGCGCGGCGTCGGCTACTTCACCTACTGGACCCCGGCGCCCGACCCGGCGCTGAACTGGGGGCCGGCGATCCTCACCCACGACGGCGTCCGCACCGCGTGGTACGACGTGGCGGCGCGGCTCAACGCGCGCGTCCGCGTGGTCGGCGAGACCCTCGCCGGGCTCACCTGGGTCTCCACCCAGCATGCCGGGTCGCTGCCGCGCGGCGCGGCGCCGTTCCGCGGCGACGACTGGCTGGCGGGGGTCGAGGGCCGCGCCGCCGTCGGGCGCTTCACCGATCGCAGCGGCGTGCCGCACCTGCTGGTCGTCAACAGCGACTCGCTCGCCGCGCGGCCGGTGGTGCTGACGCTGCGCGGCGCCGCCGGCGTCTCGCGGCTCGCCGGCGCGGCGGACGACTGGCGCGCGCTGCCGGCGGAGCCGGCGGGACCCGCCCTGCGGGTGGCGCTGGCGCTGGCCCCCGGTGACTTCGCGCTGCTGAGGGTCGAAGGCACGTTCGGCGGGCCGCCCCGGCGCCTGGGGCCCTCGCTGGCGGTGTCGCCCAGCCCGGCGACCGGCGAGGTCCGGTTCGATCT
>CAZKQE010000034.1:0-13100 GCA_964554725.1 uncultured bacterium | reverse complement strand
GTCGCGGTCCTGCGCGCGCTCGCGCCCGCGCTCCCCGCGCCGCTCGGGGAGCCGCCGGACTCCGACACGTTCGACATCCTAGACGCCAACACCGACGTCAACCGCGTCGGCCTCACGGTCACGTACTACGGCTTCTTCGGCAACAACTTCAACTCCCGCTCGCCGTCGTTCGAGTACCCGCTCGGCTCCGGGTTCGAGCACATGTCCCGGGCGGGCCTGTGGGTGGGCGCGATCGCCCTCTCGGACACCGGACTCTTCACCGGCGTCTCCACCGGAGTGGTGGACAACGTGCAGGGGAGCAACGCGGTCACCGAGACCGAGTTCACGCCCGCCGGCAACCAGATCGCCCAGCGGTCGCGGATCGCGAACAGCCGTTCGTTCTCGCCCGAGGCGATCTCGGACCAGGACTATCTCGTCGCCTTCTCGGACCTGCCCGCGCGCGAGCCGTCGGGCAACCAGCGCGAGCGCCATCGCCCGCTCTCGATCCGGGTCGAGCAGCAGAGCCTCGGGTTCTCGCTGCCGGCGGCCGAGGACTTCGTCGTGCTGCGTTTCCAGGTCATCAACCTGGGCCCGCCGCTGCGCGACGCGTACGTCGGGCTGCTCGCCCAGCTCGTGAGCGGCGACCGCAACGCCTACAGCACCTGGCCGCCGTCCGCCTCGGGCGGGCCCGGCTCCTGGTACTACAAGGTCTACGCCGAGTACGACACGACGCGCCGGATGTACCGCGAGCACTACTGCGAGGGGCTGCCCTACCCGGGCGCCTGCAATCTCGACCGGGTGCCGGCATGGGCCGCGGTCAAGCTGCTGGCGACCCGCCCCGGGCCGGTGGCGGGGAAGACGGTCAGCTTCAACTGGTTCTCCCACGCGCCCAACGACACGACGCGCGATGAGGACGTCGAGAAGTACGCGCTGCTGCGGAACGGGCGGCTGATGGACCCGCGCGCCTGCGCCCCCGGCGGCCAGAACTGCTCGCCCATCAGCGTGCTCTCGGTGGGGCCGTTCGCGCAGGTGAACCCCGGCGACACGATCCACGTGGACTTCGCCCTGGTCGGCGGCGCCGACGTCCCCGACCTGCTCCTGAACGCCGACTACGCCCAGTTCGCCGCCGACATCGACTACCGGCTGCCGGCGGCGCCGCCCTCGCCGCGGCTCCACGTCGCCACCGGCGCCAACCGCGTCGAGTTCTTCTGGGACGACTCGCCCGAGTCGGTGGTGGACGAGACCAGCGAGGCGCCGGGCGGGCGCGACTTCGAGGGGTACCGGCTCTACCTCGGGCGCGACCGGCAGGCGCCCACGCGGGTCGCGCAGTTCGACGCGGTCGGCGGGCCCAACGACACCACCGGCTTCAACACCGGGTTCGCCTCGGTGCGGCGCGACACGCTCATCGGCGGCGTCCTCTATCGCTACCGGTACGCGGTCACCGGGCTGCGGGACGGGCTCACCTACTTCGGCGCGGTCACCAGCTACGACCTCGGCGACGACCGCGTCGAGAGCCTGGAGAGCGGGCTCGGCCAGAACAAGTTCCAGGCGGTGCCGATGCCGGCGCCGGGGGAGAGCGCGGGCGGACCGGTCGTGTTCCCCAATCCCTACCGGGTCGAGGCGCAGTGGGACCGCGGCGCCCAGGTGCGCGACCACTACCTGTGGTTCGCGCGCCTGCCGCGGCGCTGTGTGCTGCGGATCTACACGCTGGCCGGCGACCGCGTGTTCGAGACCCGGTTCGAGGGGGACGCCTACCGCGGCGAGGGGACCCGCGGCCTCTACGACCCGCGCCAGGACCTCGACACCGGGCCGCCGGCGCTCTCCGGGGCCAGCTTCGCCTGGAATCTGATCACCAGCGAGGGCCAGGCGCTGGCGACCGGCCTCTACCTGTTCGCGGTCGAGGACCTCGACGGCGGCCGGGTCCACCGCGGCAAGTTCCTGGTGGTCAAGTCCGACCGGGAGGGGCGGTGAGCGGCCCGCTCCCGACGCCCCGCCGGCGCGGGCGGAGGTCGCGGGAGGACTTGACCGGCCCGCGCGCAGTGCGTACGGTCGCCGGTCCCGGCCCGACGTTGACCCGCTCACCGCATGGTCCGATGCCCCGACCCCACGCTCTCGCCATCGCCGCGCTGATCCTTCTCGCCGTCGCCGCCCCCGCCGGGGCGCAGGACCGGGGTGGGATCTCCGGCAAGGTCTCCGATCGGAAGAACTCGCACGCCATCCCGTTCGCCACGGTCACCGTGGTGGGGGCCGGCAAGGGCGCGCTCACCGACTCCGAGGGCCGCTTCCTCATCACCGGCGTGGCGCCGGGCACCTACGAGGTCCGGGTCCAGTTCCTCGGCTACGCCCCGGCCAGCGAGGCCGCCGCGGTGGTCACGGCCGGGCGCACGCTGACGCTCAACTTCGCGCTCGAGGAGATCGTCGTCAAGGAGGTCAAGGCGATCGAGGTGACCGCCGAGCGCCGATTGGTCGAGGTGCGGCAGGGGGCGACCGTGCGCAGCGTCTCGGCCGCCGACATCCGCAACCTCCCGGTCCAGACGATCAGCGACGTGCTCCAGCAGCAGGCGGGGATCAGCGTCGAGGCCGACCAGGTCCACGTGCGCGGGGGACGCGCGGACGAGACGCTGTTCTACGTGAACGGGGTCGCGAACCGCGACCTGGTCACCGGACAGTCCACCGCCGGCCAGCTGAACGCGCGCTCGGTCGCCGAGGTGAACGTCGCGACCGGGGCCTACGACGTGCGCTACGGGAACGCCCTCTCCGGCGTGGTCGAGGTGCGGCTCAAGGAGGGCGGCGACCGGTTCCAGGGCGGCGTCACCACGACCGGCGCGTCCTACGGCGGGCGCGCGCTCCAGGTGACGATGGGCGGGCCGCTCGGGCTGCGGCCGGCGGGCACCGGCGGCATGAACTGGTTCCTCGACGTCTCCACCGACCACTCGTCCACCCGCTTCCCCAGCATCGACAAGCTGCCGGGGAAGCCGCGCCTGCGCTCGAACTACCAGGACGGGCTGTTCGACCGGAACTGGACCTACGGCGACTTCTTCGCGCCCTCCGAGGACAACAACTGGGCGGGCCGCCTGTCGCTGACCTGGAAGCCCAACTCGAACGACCGCTGGGCGCTCGACCTGTCGAAGCGTCTGGCGATCGACCAGGGCTTCAGCCGCACGTTCATCAACGCCAGCGGCGACGCCGGCGATCCGGCCTATCCGTGGCGCTGGTCGCGCCGCATCGACCACGCGCCGACCATCTTCGAGGACAACTTCCAGACTTCGCTCAAGTTCCGGCGCACGCTCTCGACCACCGGGTACACCGAGATGCAGTTCTCGCGCTATTACAGCGCGCTGCGCCGGGAGGTCATGGGCAAGCACTGGAGCGAGTACGAGCCGCCCGACGACCTGTCGCTGTTCCCGCCCGGCGACCCGCGACGCAGCGACTTCTTCTTCGACTCGGGCGACGACAACACCTGGCAGGACCGTCGCACCCTGACCTACGGGCTCACCTGGGGCCTCACGAGGCGGGTGCGCAAGCACGAGCTGGAGTTCGGCTTCGAGCACCAGTCGCAGACGGCGCAGTACGTGACGATCGAGGACCCGTGGGAGCCGGACCCGGACGGCCTCGGCGGCTCGCACGACATCTGGAAGGTCCATCCCTGGGTCGGCAACTTCTACGCCCGCGACCGGCTGGAGTACGAGGGCTTCACCGCGAACGTCGGGCTGCGCGCCGACTACTGGTTCGTCGGGCGCGAGGCGGAGCGCGCGCTGGCGAGCCTGGCGGACACGATCAACATCACGCCCACGACCCGCGAGGAGTTCTTCGCCAACACCCACTCGTTCTTCGGCCGCCGCTACAAGCTCAAGATCTCGCCGCGCATCATCGTCGCCCACCCGATCGGGGCGCGCAGCTCGTTCTTCTTCAACTACGGCCAGTTCACGCAGAACCCGTCCTACCGCTACGTGTACTCGAAGCTGACCTCGATCTCGAGCGAGTCGTTCCCGCTGCTCGGGAACCCGAACCTCAACCCCCAGACCTCGATCAACTACGAGGTGGGGGGCAAGAACGAGTTCCGGCCCGGGGCGGCGATCAACGCGACGTTCTTCGTCAAGGACATCTACGACTACCCGACCTCCACCCTGTTCACCCGCACCCAGGGCTCGAACCTGGTGCCGATCCTGGTCTACCTGAACGGGCACTTCGCCCGCACGAAGGGGTTCGAGGTCGAGGTCGAGAAGCGGCGCGGCGCCGGCTACTGGACGGGCAAGCTCTCCTACAGCTTCCAGCAGACGAAGGGCAAGAGCAGCGATCCGAACGAGGCGAAGGTCGCCCAGTTGAACGACTTCGACGCCGCCGAGACGCGGCTGTCCGAGACCTTCGTGCGCTGGAACCGGCCGCACAAGGTGACGGCGAACTTCGACATGCGGTTCAACGACAGCTGGCCCGAGGGCTGGAGCTGGCTCCGCCACACCGGGGTCAACCTCTACGTGCAGGGGTCGTCGGGCCGCGCCTACACGCCGGTGTTCGGTCCCAACTCGAACCAGTCCGCCGAGCCCTACTCGCGCAACGGCCCCTTCCAGGTGACCGCCGACGTCCGCGTGAACCGCTTCTTCCGGCTCGGCGCGCGGCGCGTGGACATCAGCGTCGCGGGCCTCAACATCTTCGGCACCCGGATCGTCAACCGCGTGGACCGCGTGACGGGGAAGGGGCGGGTGTGGGGCGTCGGCGAGTACGACCCCGACGTCTTCGAGGTCACCGAGTCGTTCACCCGGGTCGCCGAGGTGGACGACCCGTCGAACTACGGCCCGCCCGCGCAGTGGAGGATCACCCTTGACTACGACTTCTAGGGTGGCCGCCGCGCGCGCCTCCGCGCTCGCGACGCTGGCGCTCGCCTCGCTGCTCGGGGCCGGGGCCGCGGACGCCCAGTTCACGCTCGGCGAGCAGCGCGCCGGCACCTCCTCCGGCACCTTCCTCAAGATCGGGCTCGGCGCGCGCGCGATCGGGCTCGGCGAGTCGTTCGTCGCGGTCGCCAACGACCCGACCGCGATCTACTGGAATCCGGCCGGCCTCGCCTCGCTCCAGCGCCAGGAGGTGGCGCTCTCGCACATCGAGTGGCCGGCGGACATCCGCTACAGCCATCTCGCCTGGGTGCTGCCGGTGCGGCGGCTGGGCGGGTCGCTCGCCTTCCAGGCGGGCATGCTCTCGACCGAGATCGAGGAGACCAGCGAGCTGCGGCCGTTCGGCACCGGGCGCACGTTCGTCTACTCCGACATGGTCGTCGGCGCGGCGTACGCGCGCCGCTGGACCGACAAGCTGCTGGTCGGGGTCGGGGCCAAGTACGTGCGCGAGGACCTCGGCAAGGACGTCGGCAACCCGACCACCTCCACGGCGCTGTTCGACATCGGCTCGATCTACTACCTGGGCCTCGGCAGCGTGCGGGTCGCGACCTCGCTCTCGAACTTCTCGCCCGAGCTGAAACCCGGCGGGCGCTACCTCTCGGTGGGCGCCGACGGCGTCGCCGGCACCGCCGACGACGAGGAGCGCTCCTACGACGGGTTCGACGCTCCGACGATCTTCCGCTACGGCATCGCCTTCGAGCCGATCGAGAACGCCACGCAGCGGCTGACGACCTCGCTCGAGGCCAACCAGCCCGCCGACAACTCACAGGAGGTGAAGGCCGGGCTCGAGTGGGTGTGGCTGGGGCGGCTGGCCCTGCGCACCGGCTACAACTTCAACGCCGACGCGCTCAAGTTCTCCGCCGGGGCCGGCGTCAACGCCGAGATCGGCGGACTGCGCGGCACGCTCGACTACGCCTTCACCGACGGCGGGTTCCTGGGGACGATCAACCGGGTGACCCTGGGGGTGCGGTTCTGATGCGTCCGGTCCTGGCGCTGGCGGCGCTCGCGCTGGCCGTGCTGCCGCTCGCGGCCGGATGCGGCGCCGACTTCCCGCTCCCGACCGAGACCCGCACCGGCCGCGGGTTCGTCTCGGACCAGAGCTACCAGATGGTCGCCACCTGGGTGTTCGCCGATCCCGCGGCGGACGTGCTGCTCACCCAGGGGCCCGGCTCGCAGCTCTTCCTCCTCTTCAACCGACCGGGGACCGGCACCGCCCCGCGCGGCGAGGTCTACGGCTTCGCGATCAAGGCGCGCCCCCCGACCCCCGCGCCGCTGGCGGGGATCGAGTTCCAGCGGCTGTTCGTGCCGGTGGCGATGTGCGCCAATCGGAATCAGATCTTCGTCCTCGACCGGGGCGACAGCGCGCTCGCGCGCGACCCCGCGACCGGACGGGTGGGGGACCTGTCGCTCACCTGGCAGGTGCGCGAGTACGGGCTGCTCGGCGGCGACACGCTCAGCGCGTTCACCGACACCAGCATGGCGTTCGTGCGCGGCATCGCCGCCGACGACCAGGGCCGGGTGTACGTGGCGGGCTCGGCGATCGTGCTGATCCCGGACCAGCAGAACCCGAGCATCCGCACGCGGGCGTTCGAGTTCCGCATCCGCCGCTACCTCCCGGTCGCCCCCGGGACCGGCGCCGACCCGTTCATGCCCAGCACGACGCGCTGGGTGCGCGACCTCACCTACCGCATCGAGGAGGGCTCCGGGGTCGGCACGGTGAACGACCCGCGCGGCATCTACTGGCTGGGCGCCGCCTCTCCCGGGGGCTCGGCGCTGTTCGCGGCCGACTTCGGCAAGAACTGGGTGCAGAAGCTCTCGGACGCGCAGACCAGCACCGGGCTCTACCGGATCGACGCCGACTCGTCGTCGGCGCTGTCCGGCCCCGAGGACGTCACGGCCGACCTCTCCGGCTACGTCTACCTCGCCGACACCGGCAACCGGCGGGTGCTCCGCTACGACCCGGCGGGCGAGTTCGTGCAGCGCGTGGACGTCGAGCCGGACGCCGACGGGCTCCCGCTCGCCGACCCGATCGCCGTCGCCGCCGACGACTCCCTGGTGTTCGTGAGCGACCGGGTGACCCGCAAGGTCATCCGCTACGAGAGGCGCCAGTGAGCGCCGCCCGGAGCCGGCTCCGCGCGCCCGCGGCGGTCGCGCTCGCCGTCGCGCTGCTCGCCGCGGGGGGTGGCCCGGCGGTCGCCCGCGACCGGCCGACGCTGCTGCCGCCGTTCGCGGCCGAGGCGGCGCTGGCCGAGTCGCTGCGCTTCACGGTGCGCGTCACCGACAACAACCTGATGGGCATCACGGTCTCGAACTACGGGTTCGTCGGCAACAACTTCGTCTCGCGCTCGCCGTCGATGGAGTACCCGCTCGGCAGCGGGTACGAGCACATGGTGCGGTCCGGGCTGTGGGTGGGGGCGCGCGCCGTGGACGACTCGGGCAGCTTCATCGGCGTGGTGACCGGCGCGGTCGACGGCGGGCAGGGGAGCAGCGCCCAGCAGTCCACCGAGTTCACGCCGGCCGGCAACGAGATCAAGGTGCGATCGACCCTGCCCAACAGCCGCTTCTTCCACCCGCAGGCGGTGAGCGAGCAGGACTACATCGGCGAGTTCAGCGACCGGCCGGCGAAGCGTGCGCTGAACAACAACGAGAACCACCGGCCGATGAACATCCTCGTGCGGCAGGAGAACTACACCTGGTCGTTCTCGGACTACCAGCACCTGGTCATCTTCCACTTCACGATCAAGAACCTGGGGCCGCCGCTCGCGAACGCGTGGGTCGGCTTCTACGCGGAGTTCGCGAGCGGACCGAAGTTCGCCTACAGCAACTGGCCCCCGAGCAGCAGCGGCAGCAGCCTGGGCTCGTGGTACGACAAGAAGCTGATCCAGTACGACGACTCGCTGCGCCTGGTCCGCGAGCACTACTGCAACGGCCAGCCGGTGCCCGCCGGCTGCAACTTCTCCCTGGTCCCCTACTGGGTCGGCCTCAAGCTGCTGGGGACCGGCCCGCAGCCGCTGTCGGGCAAGCAGGTGACGCTCTCGGCGTGGGACTGGGCGCCGCCGGGCGACGACCGCTTCCTGATGCGCGACGAGGACACCGAGCGCTACGCGATCATGAGCGCCGGCACCGTCCAGGACCTGTCCGCCCCCGACCTCCAGCCCCAGTCGGGCGATCCGGTCGTGCTGCTCTCGACCGGGCCGTTCACGCAGATCAACCCGGGGGACAGCATCTCGGTGGACTTCGCGCTGGTGGGCGGGCCCGACCTGACGCCGATCACCTTCGCGCCCCTCCAGGAGCACTCGCGCTTCGCCCAGCGCGCGTTCGACCGTGGCTACGTCGTGCCGGTGCCGCCCCCCTCGCCACGCCTCAAGGTGGTGGCGCGCGACGCGGCCCTCGACCTCTTCTGGGACGACTCCCCGGAGGCGTTCGCCGACTCGACCGGGCCCTACCCGCTCGACTTCGAGGGCTACCGGATCTACCTGTCGGAGTCGCGCCTGAGTCCGCCCCTGTCCATCCGCGCGCAGTTCGACAAGGGCGGCGCCGGGCTGCCCAACGACACCACCGGCTTCAACACCGGGTTCGCGGCGGTACGGCAGGACACGATCATCGACGGCGTCCCGTACCGGTACCGGTACCGGGTCACCTCGCTCAAGAACGGCTTCAAGTACTTCTGCGCCGTCACCGCCTACGACCTCGGCAACAGCGAGATCGAGTCGCTCGAGAGCGGCACCGCGCAGAACGAGACCGTGGCGATCCCGGGGCCGGCGCCCGGGGAGCGCCCCGAGCGCAAGGTGTACGTGTTCCCGAACCCCTACCGGGTCGAGGCCCGCTGGGACCGGGGCCGACAGGTCCGGGACCACTACCTGTGGTTCACGAACCTGCCCGAGCGCTGCACGGTGCGCATCTACACGCTCTCCGGCGACCTGGTGCTGGAGCGCAGCTTCGATGGCGCGGAGTACGCGGGCGAGAACGCGCGCGGCGTCTACGACCCGCGCAGCGTCAGCGGGCTCGCCCCGCCCACGCTGTCCGGGACCACCTTCGCCTGGGACCTCATCACGCGCGAAGGGCAGGCGGCGGCGACCGGGCTCTACCTCTACTCGGTCGAGGACCGGGTGAACGGCGGGACCACGGTCGGCAAGTTCGTCATCGTCAAGTCGGACCGGGAGGGCTTCCAGTGAGCCGCGCCCTGCGGGCCGCCGCCGTCGCCGCGCGACGGCTGCTGGCGCTCGGTCTGCTCGCGCTCGGCGCGACGGGCCTGGTGGTCGCCGGCTGCGCGAAGAAGCGCATCGTCGACGTGGGGAACCTGCCCCCCGAGACCACCCTGTTCGTCTCCGGCGCGCTCGACACCGTCAACCACGTCGTCCGCCTCTACTGGTTCGGCAGCGACCCGGACGGCGCGGTCGCCGGGTTCGAACTCCGGTTCGTGAACCCGGCGGCGCCGGCGGAGACCGCATGGGTGTTCACCACCCGCCACGACTCCACCTTCACGGTGCTCACCCCGGCCGGCTACACGATGCCGGTCTTCGAGGTCCGCTCGGTGGACGACCAGGGTGCCCGCGACCCGAGCCCCGCCCGGCAGGACTTCCAGTTCTCGAACCAGGCGCCGACGGTCGTGTTCACGAACCGCCTCCGCACCGTCGACACCACGTACGCCTCGGTCACGCTCGACTGGAGCGCCACCGACGTGGACGGGGACGCCTCGAAGCTCCGGTTCCTGGTCGGCCTCGACACCGTGCCCTCGGCCCTGCGCATGGTCTCGGGCACGCGTCACACGGTGGACACCTCCGACTTCAAGATCGGCGGGGTCTACCCCACCACCCGCCCGCGGCAGGCCTTCATCCGGGCGATCGATGACGGCGGCCGCATGAGCGGGTGGGACAGCGTGCGCTGGGTGGTGCGTGCGCCCTCGACCGCCGGCCAGCGCCCGCGCCTGCTGATCGTGGACGACGTCCCGCGCACCGGGACCGGCAGCGAGGGCAACCTGTTCGCCCACGCGCTGTGGGTCAACACCGCGATCCGCAACCTGCCGGCGGGCTCCTTCAGCGTGCTGCAGCTCGACTGGAGCCAGCCGTTCCGGAGCGCCAAGGACCTCGCCCAGACCTGCCGGCTGTTCGACGCCGTCCTCTGGTACCGGGACATCCGCACCAGCTTCACGACCCCGCTGCGCGACCATCAGGAGGGGCTCGCGACCTATCTCGACGGCGGCGGCAAGCTGCTGATCGAGAGCGTCGAGCTGGTGGACGGCGAGCGGGGCCCCGGCCTGCTCGACGGCAGCTGGACCAGCCGCTACCTGGGCAGTGATGCCCTGATCCGCTCGCCGATCTCCGGCCAGGCGGACTCGACCGTCTCGTGGACGATCAACGCCTCGCTGGACCTGGACTCGGTGACCAGCTATCCCGTCATCCTGCGCAGCACGCTGCTCGCCGACAGCATGCGCCAGACCGGCATCCGCGGGGGCCTGCGCGGGTTCGCGGTGCGGGACACCGCGTGGGTGATGCTGTGGGCGCGGGACAGTTCGTTGTCGCCGCCGGTGGCGCGCGACGTCCCGGTCGCGGTCAGCGTCCCGGCGCCGGGACCGGGGGGCCCGGGGCGGGTGGTGGTCTTCACCCTCCCGGTGCGCGGCGCGAACGGGTTCGGCAACGTCAACCGGATCCTCGACAAGACCTTCCAGCATCTCGGCCTGAGCGGGCCCTGAGCGCGGGCCCGGCGCCGGGCCGGGCCGATCGGCCGGTCCGTCGGGCCCGCTCGCGCCGCCGTCCCGCCGCCCGCGGACGCCGCCCGCCGGGTGGATCCGCCCCCGGAGGACGGCTCCCGGACCGCCCGTTTCCCCGCCGTCCGCCCCGGGACGGTCCGGCGCAAGGCGTTGAAATCCCTCATATCCTGATGATTCCTATTGCGTTAGGACCGCCGGGTCGGTTACGCTCGGGTGTGGTCCCGGGCATGTCAGCGATTGGACATGCGTGGCCGCGAGGCTCGCTTTCGCCGTGAACTCTTCCGCGCAAGGAGGCTGCCGCCCGAACCCGATCGTGTCCTGACCGTGCTCATCTTTCCCGCCACCTGTGACCAGGGGGGTTCATCATGCGACTCGATGCTTCGCGTCTTCTCGGCGCCCTGCTGCTGATCTGCGGCGCCGGCGTCGCCCATGCGACGCAGTACCCGCCCGGCCCGGGCGGCGCCAATCCCGACACGTTGTTCGAGGTCCGCTTCACGCAGGACCCGGCCGCCACGCCGCACCCGGTCCCGCCCGACACGGTGTGGGGCGTCGCCGGCATCATCACCGGCTTCGACCCGATCGCCACCGGCTTCGCGATCTACATCCAGAACAACGCCCAGGACGGTTCCGGCAACCCGGCGCCCTGGACCGGCATCGACGTGTTCACCGGCGGCAACAACTACATCTCGGTCTTCACGCCCCCGCTCGCGCTCGGTGACAGCGTGGTCGTCTACGGCCGGATGGAGGAGTTCCAGGGCGAGACCGAGATGGTGAGCTTCAACGGCGCCTTCGGCAACAACCCGATCATCGTGCGCCGGGTGAGCACCGGCAACCCGGTGCCCCGCTTCAAGCGCGCCTCGGCCAACCTGCTCCACGAGCTGCCGACGAACCTGAGCGCCGAGCAGTGGGAGGGCTGTCTGGTCCGCGTGACCGAGAAGCTGCGCGTCGTGCGCAACTCCACGACCGGCGGCATGGGGACCAACAACTCCTTCATCGGTGTCAGCCACACCGTCTGTCCGCCCAGCGCCGTGGGTCCGTGCGACAGCGTGTTCGTCGACGGGAACACGCTGGCGTCCCCGTCGATCTCGCCGCCGCCGGTCAACGCGCTGGTGGACTCCGTGCAGGGCATCTACAACCAGCGCACGCGCGGCTACCGGATCCAGCTGCGCGACGGCCAGGACCTGTTCGACTCCTCGCCGCCGTCGCTGCAGGACGCCTACGCGATCTCGGCCGACAGCGTGCGGGTGGTCTTCGACCGCAACCTGACGCTCGCCAGCGCCCAGACGCTCGGCAACTACACGCTCTCCTCGACGCTCGGGCCCCCGACCGCCGCGGTGCGCCAGGTCGCCAAGAACATCGTGCACCTGCGGATCTCGAACTTCCTGTCGCCGTGTGATCCCGAGGGTCTGACGGTCAACAACGTCGTCAACGAGTCGAACAACCAGGCGATGACCTCGGCGCAGACCCGGAACTTCTTCAACGGCATCTGCCCGATCACCGCGATCCAGGCGCCGGACCCCGACAGCCTCACGGCGGTGCCCTGCCAGGACCGCTCGCGGTTCGCCGGTCCCGGCTCCTCGTTCGGCGGCCGCATCACGACCCGCGGCGTGTGCACGCTCAGCTTCGGATCGAACTACTGGATCCAGGACGCGGCGGGCGGCGTGCGGAGCGGCATCCTGATCTTCGCCCCGACGAATCCCCTCACCGTGGGTCGCGAGTACGTCGTCGCCGGCCAGATCCAGGAGTTCTTCACCGAGACCGAGGTCGTCGGCACCGTCTACATCAAGGACAACGGCGTGGTGGCGGTCCCGGCGCCGATCGTCCAGTCGGTGGGCGCGCTCGCCGACACCAGCTGCGACAGCCCCGGCCCCGGCCTCGGCACGGCGACCCACGTCGCCACCGGCGAGGACTACGAGGGCGTGCTGGTCCGCGTCGTGGACGTGAAGACCGTGGACGAGCGCACGGCCGGCCAGAGCTTCTTCGTCGCCGGCCCGTACCCGAGCAACCCGGACACGATCCTCATCGACAACAACGTCACCCGCACGTTCGATCCGACCAAGGGTCAGTACGTGACGGTGACCGGCGTGCTCGACCTGTCCTTCGGCACGTGGCGCATCCAGCCGCGCGGCGACTCGGACATCACGACCAACCCGACGCTGGGGGTGGACGATCCGCTCCCGGCCGGGATCAGCTTCGCGATCGCGTCGAATCCCTCGCGCTCGGCCCGCGTGACGTTCACGCTTTCGAAGCGGGACCGGGTCAACATCTCGGTCTACGACATCTCGGGCCGCAAGCTCGCGGTGCTGGCCGACGGGGAGTTCGCTCCCGAGCGGCACTTCGTGGACTGGGACGGTCGCGACCTCAACGGCAACGCGGTCAGCGCGGGCGTCTACTTCTACAAGATGTCCGTCGCCGGCCAGACCTTCCAGCGCCGCGGCATCCTGCTGAACTAGCCCGCGGACGCAGCACCTCACACCGGCGGCCGGGTCCCTGCGGGGGCCCGGCCGTCGCGCTTGGGCCCGGCC
>CAZKQE010000033.1:4873-13186 GCA_964554725.1 uncultured bacterium | reverse complement strand
GTGGCGGGTGAAGCCGAGCACGCGATGGACGCCGCCGCCGGCGAGCGGCGGGTAGAAGTAGGCGACGATCAGCAGCCGCCGCGGGCTCACGCCACCCCCGCCGGGGCGGCGCGGCCGGCGACCAGCGCCTCGAACAGCGAGGCGACGCGGTCGAGGTTGCGGGCGCGGTCGCCGCGCGACTCGACCACGCTGCGGTTGCGCGCCCGCGCGGCGACGCCGCGGTCCGGGTCGGCGAGCGCGCGCTCGAGCGCGGCGGCGAGCCCGGCGGCGTCGCCGGGGGCGAACAGCCGCGCCCCCTCGCCCTCGTCCACCCACTCGCGGTTGCCCTCGATGTCGGAGACCACCGGCAGCGCGCCGGCGGCCATCGCCTCGAGCAGCGACAGCGAGGTCGAGTCGGAGCGCGCCGCCGAGACGTAGACCTCGGCGCGCGCGAGCCAGCCGGCGAGCGCCTCGGGGGTCTGCAGGCCGACGAACGACCAGCGCCCGGCCGGGAGCACGCGGGCGGCGAGCCGCTCGTGGGCGGCGCGCAGGCTGCCGTCGCCGGCGACCACCAGCCGCGCCTCCGGCCGGCGCGCCAGCACCGGCGCCACGCCGGTGATCAGCGTCTCGAGGTCGTAGACCGGCTCGTGCATGCGCGTGCTGAGCAGCAGTCCCGGCGAGCGCTCCCCGCGCGCGCGGAAGCGCGCGAGGTCCACGCCCCAGGGCACCTCGTGGACGCGGTCGGGCGCCGCACCGAGCGCGCGCGCGGCGCGCGCGAGGTTGGCGGCGTCGGCGAGCACCAGGTCGGCGCGCCGGAGCACGAAGCGGGCGCGCGCACGCCGCAGCGGGTCGCGGGCGCCGCCCACCAGCAGGTCGGAGCCCCAGGCGGCGACGCTGAGCGGGCGCCGGCCGCCCAGCGCCCCGAGCAGCCCGTAGTTGGGGACGAAGTGGGCATCCACCAGGTCGGGCGCGAAGCGCGCCAGCGCCGCGCGCAGCGCCGGGGCGGCGAGCGGGTACCGGAGCGCGCCGGGCAGCGGGACGGCCGGCAGGCGCCGGGCGCCCAGCTCCGGCGGGCCGGACTCGAGCGACCACAGCTCGACCTCGTGCCCGCGCGCCCGCAGGTCCTCGACCCAGCGCCGCGTGTGCCCGACCGCGGCGTTCGCGAGCGTCGCGATCCTCACGCCGCGGGGGCTCCCGCGTGCGGTGCGGCCCCGGCCCCCACCGCGGACCCGCTCAGCGGAGGAGGACGAACCGCGCGCGGGCCCGGCGGCCGTCGCGGTCGGCGTGGACGAAGTAGACGCCGGGCCGCGCCAGGACGCCGTCGCGGTCGCGCCCGTCCCAGAACACCTGGCCCGCCACCGTGGTCGTGAAGCGGCGGACCAGCCGCCCGCGGACGTCGTAGATCCCGCCGCTGTAGCCGGCGAGCGTGCCCTGCAGCCGCAGCTGGATGCCGAGGCCGGTGACGGTGGCGGGGTTGGGATAGACGCGCAGCGTGTCGTCCACGCCCGGCGGCGCGACCGCGGGCCGGAAGTCGGGGTCGAAGCGGTGGAGGCCGGCCGCGGTGCCGAACCACACCACGCCGGTCGCCCGGTCCACCGCGACCGCGCGCACGTCGTTCGAGGCCAGCGGCGAGTTGCGCACCGTGAAGTCCTCGGTGGTCCCGTCCGTGCGGAAGCGGCGCACCCCCTCCTCGCTGCCCACGTAGACGTCCCCGTTCGGCGCCACGTCCATGAGCCGCATGCCGAGCGGCCGGCCGGCCGGGGTCTCGTAGTTGATGCCGACCAGCCGGGGCGGCACCGCGGTGCGCGAGATGCGCCGCAGGTCGCGGTCGGTGAGCACCCAGATCGAGTCGCCGTGGGCGACGATCGCCCACACGTCCATGGTCGTGGTCCCGGCCACGGTGCGGAAGTCGTAGCCGACCTCGGGCCGGCGCACGAAGTGGTCCACGCCGCTGTTCGCGGCACCCGCGTAGCCGACCCAGATGCGGCCGGCCTTGTCCACGGTCACGGCACGGATCTTCCCGTTGCGGATCAGGCTGCCGGCCGGCGAGCCGGGCCCCCAGGTGCCGGAGTGGACGCCGGTCGAGTCGTAGAAGTCGAGTCCCAGCGCGGGGACCGAGCCGAGGCTGTAGGTGTCCATCCCGAACCAGCGCCCGCCCGGGCCCCCGCTCGAGTCGAGCGCCGCCCCGAAGGCGACCGTGTGCGGGTCGTCCGAGCCGGCGTTCTCCCACAGGTGCTCGAACACCGGCGGCGAGACCGAGTCGTCGAAGCGCTCGAGCGCGTAGCGCCAGCACGAGACCCACTTGAGCCCGGCCTTGTCCACCAGCATCGCGAACACCTCGATCGGGTTCACGAAGGAGTTGGGGCAGGGACTGGGACAGGCGACCGGGGGCCAGCCGAACCAGCTCGAGCCGTCCCAGCGCCCGATGCCCTCGCTGCGGGTGGCGGCGTAGACGCGGGGCCCGTCGATGACGATGTTGGCGTAGGTGTTCCCTGGCGGCGCCGGCGGCACGTGCGGCGTCCAGCGACCGCCGCCGGCCGGCTGCTCCCACAGCGTGTCCCGCGCCCCCCCGGCGTAGTGGGTCGTCCCGCCGGTCGGGTCGACCGCGGCCTCGGTGTCGAGCGCCCCGCCCGGCCCGGCGACCGGCGAATCCACGATCTGCGTGAACAGCGGCGAGTCCGACCGGTGCCGCCAGACGCCGGACGAGGTCGAGGCGAGCACGGTCCCGTGCTCCTCCTCGAGGTTGTAGACGATGCCGATGAACCCGATCGAGACCCACTGGAAGGTGTCCGGGTCCCAGCGGTGGACGAATCCGTCCGCCAGCGCGTACAGGGTGCGGCCGTCGCTCGCCAGGCGCTCGACGCTGAGGTCCGGCAGGCCGTCGTTCGCCGGGCGCCAGTCGGCGAGGTTCGTGGAGGTGCGCGCGAACCCCACGCCGCGCGGGGTCGAGAGCCACAGCGTGTCGCCGAGCTGGGCGATGCCGGTGATCGCCGGGGTCACGAAGGTGGTGTCGAACGAGATCGTGTTCCCGTCCGGCAGCGACCCCAGCACCTGGCGGCCGTCCCACAGCGCGATCCCGCGCCGGGTGCCGATCCACAGCGTGTCGCCGACCACCGCCATGGTCGTCACGCTGTCCACCGGCAGGCCGTCGAAGGCGTTCACCAGGTCCCACCGGCTGCCGTCGGCGGTGAGGCGGCTGGCGCCGGAGGCGAAGGTCCCCACCCACAGGCGGCCGACCCGGTCCAGCGCCAGGCTGGTGACCTGGTTGCTGGCGATCGAGCCCGGCTCGCGCACCAGGGTCGTGAACGTGCGGGTGGCGCGGTCGAAGCGGTGCAGCCCGGCGCCGTCGGTCGCGCACCAGACGGCGTCGGCGGTGACCAGCATGTCCGTGTAGTCCACGGTCCGGATGAAGGTGCGCCAGGCGCCGGCCGCGTGGGCCGGCGGCGCGGCCGCGGCGAGGGCGCCGGCGAGGACCAGGGCGAGGACGAGCGGGCGCGGATGCGCGGGATCGGCGGGCGTCACGGCGTCAGTCCCACTTCCCGAGCAGGCTCATGAGGCGCAGCCGCCACACCATCCCGGCGGCCTCCCAGATGATGCGGCGGTTCATCTTCGAGACCCCCGCCCTGCGGTCCACGAACACGATGGGGATCTCGCGCAGGGTGAAACCGCGCTTCCAGCATTTGAAGGACACCTCGATCTGGAACGCGTAGCCGTCGGAGCGGACCCGGTCGAGCCGGATGCCCTCCAGGGCCCGCCGGCGGAAGCACTTGTAGCCGCCGGTCGCGTCGTGCACGGGCAGCCCCGTGACGATCCGAGTGTACACGTTGGCGGAGCGGGAGAGGATGAGCCGGTTCAGCGGCCAGTTGACCACCCGCACCCCGCCCTTGTACCGCGAGCCCAGCACGACGTCGGCGTCCCGGGCGGCGACCAGGAAGTCGCCGATCGCGGCCGGGTCGTGCGAGAAGTCGGCGTCCATCTCGAAGATGTACTCGGCCCCCTGCTCGAGCGCGTAGCGGAACCCGTCCCGATAGGCGGAGCCGAGCCCCATCTTGCCGGGGCGCTTGAGGATGTGGATGCGGGGCTCGCCGCGCATCCGCTCCTCGACCAGCGCGGCGGTGCCGTCCGGCGAGGCGTCGTCCACCACCAGCACATCGAGCCCGTAGGGAAGCGCCATCAGCTGCTCGAGCAGCGGGCCGATGTTCTCGCGCTCGTTGTAGGTCGGGATGATGACCAGCTTCTCCATCAGCCCCCCTCCCCGCCGGGCGCCGCACGCGCCCGGCCGCGCCACAGCCCGGCCGCCAGCAGGGCGAGCGCGAGCACCAGGCTCACGAGCGAGACCGTGAGCCCGAGTCGCATCGCGGGCGAGGCGAACCGGAACTCGACGCGATGGCGCCCGGCCGGGACCACGACCGCGCGGAGCAGGTAGTCGGCCTTGAGGACCTCGGCCGGGCGGCCGTCCACGCTCGCGGTCCAGTCCGGGTACCAGAGGTCGGCGAGCCGCAGGATCGCCGGCCCCGGCGTGTCCACCTCGACCGAGACGTCGTTGAGCCGGTAGCGGACGATCGCGGCGGTGGCCCCCGCGACCGGGCCCAGCGCCACCCCGGGGTCGCGCTCGAGCAGGGTGACGCGCGCCGGGTCGTGCCCCGGGGCGACCACCGAGTCGAGGATCGCGCGCGGCGGGCTCACGACCCGGTACGCGCCGACCACGGTCGCCCGCGGCAGGGCGCCCGGCAGCTCGAACACCGACCCGGTCCCGCGATGGGCGAGGCGCAGGCCGGGGATCGAGTCCACCGGCTCGCGGGTGACGAAGTAGCGCACGTTGAGCAGCGAGAGCCAGGTGCGATGGTCGGGCGCGCCCGACTCGAGGAAGTCCTGGATGAGGCGCGTCTTCGCGGCGTGGGCGCCGCCCAGCGAGGCGATCGCGAACCCGGCGTAGCGGTTGCTCGCGAACTCCTCGCGCGGCAGGATGCGGAAGCTGCCGACCGGGCCCGCCTGCTCGAGGAAGGCGATCACGTCGTCGCGCTCGGCCTCGGCGGCCGCCACCCGCTTCTCGCCGATCACCGGCGCCATGACCTGCCCGCTCACCGGCCACAGCTCGATCAGCATCAGCGCCAGCATGCCGAGCGACGCGGCGGCGGCGGGCACGCGGCCGGCGCGCGCGAGCCCGGCGAGCCCGACCGCGAGCAGGCCGAGCAGCGAGGCGCGGCCCAGGTCGGCGACGTAGCGCTCGTAGGCGAACAGGGCGGCCTCGCGCGGGAAGCCCGCCCGGTGCTCCATCGCCGAGCGCACGTAGCCCTCGCGCCAGGCGTCCTGGCCGGCGACGCCGGCCAGCAGCACCAGGCCCAGCACCGCCGCGGCGCCCAGCAGCACGCGGCCGGTCGCGCGGTCCCGCGCCGCGTCCGCGCGCGCGGCGAGCAGCCGCGTCCAGCCCCAGGCGGCGCCCAGCGCCAGCGCCAGCTGGAACAGCAGGATGATCATCACCGGCACCCGGAACTTGTTGAACAGCGGCAGGTGGCGGTAGAGGAAGCCGTAGACCGGCGTGTGGCTGCCGAACGAGATCGCGACCGACACCACGGCGATCACGGCGGCGAAGGCGCGGGTCCGCCCGCGCTCGAGGCACGCCACCAGCGCGAGCACCGTCGCGACCACGCCCATGAAGGCGTTGGGATAGTTCGTGAACGGCATCGCGCCCCAGTAGGTCTGGTCGCCGAAGCCCACCGCCCACGGCACCACCACCGTGGGCAGCTCCCACGGCCCCATGGACCACTGGGTCGCGTAGTCCATCCCGACGCCGCCGCCCTCGCCGCCGCCGCGGATGGACCAGCGGGCGTAGTCGCGCAGCGGCAGGTTGTAGACGCCGGCGAGCCCGAACGCCAGCGCCATCGCCCCCCCCACCGCGAGCGCGCGACCGAGCCGGACCGGCAGCGGCGCCGCGCCCCCGCCGGGGCGCCGCAGGGACGCGACCACGTCCACGAGCAGGTAGAGTCCGATCGCGAGCCAGGTGTAGAAGGCGATCTGGGCGTGACCGCGCAGCATCTGGAACCCGCCCGCCAGCGCCAGCCAGCCGAGGTCCGCGAGCCCTCCCCCCCGCAGCCAGCGCGCGGTGAGCCACAGCATGAGCGGCAGGTATGCCGAATCCACCAGCTGACTGCCGTGCCCGTGCGAGCCGACCGCGACCAGGTTGGGGGCGAAGACGAACGCCACCGCCCCGAGCAGCGCCCCTTCGGGACGCGCCCCCCACTCGCGCGCGAGCAGGAACAGGAACAGGCCGCCGAGGACGTAGTAGAGGAGCAGCCAGGTCATCTCCGGCAGCGGCACCACCTTCTGCACCAGCGCCAGCGGCCAGTCGGGGGGATAGAGGTAGGGGTTGTAGGCGCCGCTCGCGAACGAGGGCATGCCGAGGAACACGAACGGGTTCCAGAGCGGGTACGTGCGCTCCTGGAACAGCGCCTGCTCGCCCACCCGCACGAAGCCCACCGGGGCCACGGTGTCGGGTGAGACGAAGGTCTTCCCTCCCACCACCAGCTCGTGGAAGAAGAGCACCACCAGCAGGCCCAGGAGCGCGGCCGCCCACCCGGTGGACAGGGTCCACGCCGGGCGGGCGGGAGCGGCTTTCCGGGGTCTCGCTCGGGGATCCGCCATCGGTCTCGCGGGTCGGGGTGGGACGGCGTTCAGGCGGCCGGGGCCAGCCGGCGCTCGATCTCGGCCACCATGCGGCCGGCCAGCGCGTCCCAGTCGAACGGCCGCGCGAGCGCCCGGCAGGCCGCCGGGTCGCGCGGAGGGTCGAGCGCGCGGCGCACCGCCGCGACGAACCCCTCGGGGTCGGTCGCGAACTGCAGCGCGGGCGGCGTGGACGGCAGGTCGAGCAAGGGCGTGGTCACCACGGGGAGGCCGGAGGCCAGGTACTGGTACACCTTGTTGGGGTTGATACCCTGCACGAAGGGATCCTGCGCCCGGAAAGGTATCACACCGACATCGAAGGCCTGGAGGCAGGCCGGGGCCTCCCGGTAGGGGCGCGGGCCGAGCACCGCCACGCCGCCGCGCGCCGCCAGCTCGCGCAGGCGGGCATCGGTCGCCGGGCTGCCGGGACCGACCAGCACCAGGGTCCCCGTCCCGCGGGCCCGGCGCAGGGCCTCGAGCACGTCGAAGTCGAGGAAGTGCGAGAGCAGCCCGAAGTAACCGATGCGGGGCCGCGGCAGGTCCCGCAGGTCGTCGGGGGCCGGGCGCGGGGCGGCGAAGTGGTCGAACTCGACCCCGTTGCCGAGCGGGACCACCGGCAGGCGGGTCTCGGCCGCCAGCCGGCGGCGGTAGTGCTCCGAGACGGCGAACACGGCGTCCACCTCGCCGAGCGCGCGCTCCCAGTAGCCGCGCGCCCAGCCCGGGGAGCCGGCGAACTGGAACGGGCTGTCGTTGAAGTCGTAGACCGCGAGCCGGCGCCGCAGACCGGCGAGGGCGCCGGCCGCGTAGATGTTGGAGACCAGCACCACCGGCTCGGGCTCGACCCCGAGCCGGGCGAGCATCCGGTGGAGGTGCGCCTCGGCCGCCCGCTCGATCAGGGCGCGGCCGAGCGGCGTCGCGGTCGCCAGGTTGTAGAGCGGCTGGCGGGTGGACGGCTTGAGGAACGGCACCGTGAAGACGGTGACGTTCCCGTCGCGGCGCGGGGTCCAGGGGTCCTCGCCGGGCGCCCCGCCCGGCGGCTGCGCGAAGAAGACCCGCCAGCGGTCGGGGAAGCGCGAGAGCAGGAACTGCTTCCGGGTGCGGAAGTAGCCCCAGCGCACCTCGGACAGCGCGAGCAGGTCCACTAGTGTCCCGACAGCGCCTCGTCCGGCCGCGTCTCCCGGGCCCGCAGATCGATCACCTGCCGCCAGGACTTGTGCAGGCCGGGGTGGGTGTGCGGCTCGGGCGCGCGCGCGGTCACGCGCGGGTCGGCGGCGACGAACCGCCGCCCCCACGCCTCGAGCGAGAGCCAGCGCCACACCTGGAGCCCGATCCCCCGCCGGCCGGCGAGGTACTCGTCGAGCTCCGCCGCCATCGCGCCGGGCTCGAGCCACGCGTGGTGCGGCCCCTCGGTGAGCAGCCGGCGGCGCACCTCGCCCGCGAACCGGCCGCGCAGCCACACGTCGGTCGGCGTCTCGAAGCCCATCTTGTCGCGGCGCGCCAGCACCTCGGGCGGCAGCCGGTCGCGGAGCGCGCGCCGCAGGATCGCCTTGGTCGTGACGCCCGCGAGCCGCTGCTCGTCCGGCAGCGAGAGGGCGAACTCGGCCAGCCGGTAGTCGAGGAACGGCAGGCGGGTCTCGATCGAGAACGCCATGCTGTTGCGGTCCTCGTACCGGA
>CAZKQE010000033.1:0-4863 GCA_964554725.1 uncultured bacterium | reverse complement strand
GTACCGGAGCAGCGAGGGCAGCAGCCGCTGCAGGAGGTCGAACGCCTGCTGCCGGGAGACCGCGGTCGGGAACCCCGCCGGCGGTCGCGGTGCGGTCGCGGGCAGCGCCCGCAACGACGGCGCCAGCGCGCGGTCCTTGCCCTGTCCGTAGCGCCGGCGCAGCGGCGCCACCAGGCCGGGCGGCAGCCACGGCTCCACGGTGAGGGCGAGCGTGGTCGCGACGCCGAGGCGGTCGGCGACCGGGCCGAAGCGCGCGGCGAACTCGCCCAGGCGCCCCTCGCCCAGCAGGTCGCGCAGCCGCAGCGGGAGATAGCGCGCGTAGCCGGCGAGCGTCTCGTCGCCCCCCTGCCCGTCGAGCAGCACCTTGAGCCCGTGGCGGTGCGCGAGCGCCATGACGTGCCACTGCGAGTAGACGCCGGGCCCCGCGGTCGGCTCGTCCTGCCGCCCGGCGAGCCGGTCGAACGTGTCCCAGAAGTCGTTCCCGTCCGGCACCACGACGTCGGAGGTCGCGCCGCTCGCGGCCACCGTCGCGCGCACGTAGGGCCGCTCGTCCCAGGCCGGACCCTCGTCGTAGGCGACGGTGAACGCCCGCAGCGGACGGTCGAGCATGGGCGCCGCGGTGGTGACCACGGCGCTCGAGTCGAGCCCGCCGGAGAGGCAGGAGCCCACCTCGACGTCGGCCCGCAGGCGGAGCCGGACGGCGTCGTCGAAGCGGGCGGCGAACTCGCGCTCCCACTCCGCCGGGGTCCCGGTCGCGCGACGCCCGGGGTCCAGCGTCCACCAGCGGCGGATCGACGCGCCCCCCTCGCCCACGGTCATGCAGTGGCCGCCCGGCAGCTGCATGAGCCCGGCGAAGAACGTGTGCGCGTTGTGGTCCACCCAGTCGAGCGCCAGCAGGTCGCGGATCGCCTCGGGACGCGGGCGGATGCGGGGGGTCTGGGTGAGGACCAGCGCCCCCGGCTCGGAGGCGAAGGCGAACGAGCGGCCGTCCCACTGGTAGTAGAACGGCTTTACCCCGAAGCGGTCCCGCGCGCAGAACAGCTCGCGCCGCCGGCCGTCCCAGATCGCGAACGCGAACATGCCGTTCATGCGCTCGAGGCACCCGGGCCCCCAGCGCAGGTAGGCGGCGAGGATGACCTCGGTGTCGCTCGCGCTGCGGAAGCGGACGCCGTGGCCGGCCAGCTCCTGGCGGATCTCGTGGTGGTTGTAGACCTCGCCGTTGTACGTGATCCAGCAGCGCCCGTCCTCGTCGCACATCGGCTGGTGGCCGGCCGGCGACAGGTCGACGATCGAGAGGCGCCGGTGGGCGAGCCCGACCCGGAAGGCGGCGCCGTCCGCCGAGGGCGGCTGCGGGGCGGGCGCGTAGCGGTGGGGGCTGCCGTAGACGTCGTGCGGGGTGTCCGGGCCGCCCAGCACCAGGCTCGCGCCGCCGGCGGGGTCGAGCAGCACCAGGCCCTCGTCGTCGGGGCCGCGGTGACGCAGCAGCCGGGCCATGTGGTGGAGCCGCCCGAGGTCCACCCGGCCGTCGGCGTGGAGCAGTCCCGCGATCCCGCACATCGGCTAGCCGCCTCCCGTCCCGGCGGCGTCCGCGCGCGCCGCGCGCGGGTGCCGCCACAGTCCGAACCCCGCCCCCGCCGCGGCGGAGAGCGCCACGGCCCCGAGCTTGACCCCCTGGCCGGCGGCGCCCGCCGGGGCGAACCGCTGCACCGCCAGCGCCAGCGCCAGCGCCAGCGCGAACATCGCCACCACGCGCGCACTCCGGAACGGGAGCGGGTGGACGCGCTGCGCGACCGCCGTGGCCAGCGCCGCCGAGGCGGCGTGGCCCGCGAAGGTCGCCAGCGCCGCCCCCGCCGCCCCCAGCGCCGGCGTGAGCGCCGCGTTCGCGCCCAGCGCGACCAGCGCGGCGCCGCCCACGGTGCCGATCAGGAGCGTCGTCCGGCGCGAGAGCGAGATGCCGAGTCCGCCGACATAGTAAGCGCCCTGCGCGACCGCCGCAAAGGTGAGCCACACCGCGGGACCGGCGGCGGCGGCGTAGGCGCCCGGGGCGAGCAGCGCCACCAGCTCGGGCGCGAACGCCGAGATCAGCAGCGCGCCGAGCGAGGCGACCGCGACGTAGAGCGAGAACACCCGCGCGTACAGGCGCGGCGCCTCGGGCGAGCGGGCGCGCGCGTAGGCGAACGGCGTGAACGCCAGGTGGAACGCCGCCACCCCCATGCCGGTGACGGCGAAGAACTTCACCGCCACCGCGTACACGCCGACCGCGTCGAGCGGATGGGTGCGCTGGAGGAAGAAGCGGTCCGCGGCGCCGATCAGGCCGTAGGCGAAGGCGACCGGCACCAGCGGCAGGCCGTAGACCAGCATCCGCCGCAAGGTCGCGGCGTCGAACCGCCAGCCCAGGCCGTGCCGGCACAGCAGCAGCCCGAGCGCGGCGGTGAGGGCGTCGCCGCCCAGCTTCCCGTAGAGCACCCCGACCACCCCGAGGTCGCGGACCAGCACCAGGTAGAGCGTGATCCCGCCCACGCTCACCGTCTGGACCAGGTTGAGGGCGATGAACTTCCACGGCTGGAACGTGACCCGCAGCAGGTCGTTCGCGAACAGCCCGACCAGCGTGAACGGCAGCGTGACGGCGCCGATCGTGAGGTACTTGCGGTACGCCTCCCCCGCCAGCATCGGGGCCGTGACCGGGATGGCGATCAGGGCGAGCGCGAGCGCGGCCGCGGTGCCGGTCGCCACCCGGAACAGGAGCGAGGTCGAGGCCATGCGGATGCGCGCCCCGCGGTCGGGCTCCTCGTAGAAGTGGCGGGCGATCGAGGCGTCCATGCCGAACACCAGCACCAGCAGCGTGGTCTGGGCGTAGGCCATCACCAGGTCGGAGACGCCGTACGCCTCGGGGGTCAGCACGCGGGTGAGGATCGGGACCAGCAGCAGATGGACGGCGCGCCCGCTCACCTGGCCGAGCCCGTAGACGAACGACTCGCCGGTCAGGCGCTTCAGCGCCTCGCGCACCGGGGAGACGGGGGCCGCCCCCGCGGGAGCGCCGCTCACCGGGACTCCCCGCCCGCGTCGAGCGAGCGGTAGAGCTCGAGCAGCCGTCCGGCGACCACCGGGGCGGCGTGCTCGCGCTCGGCGTAGGCCCGGCCGCGCTCGCCGAGCGCCCCGCGGTCGGTGGTGTCGGCGAGCGTGTCGGCGAGCCGCGCGGCGAGGTCCTCGCGGGTGCAGCGCACCAGCGGGCAGTCGGTGAGCCGCGGCTCGAAGTCGTCGCGGATGAAGCACAGCACCGGCTTCCCGAGCGCCATCGCCTCGACCGCGACCATGCCGTACCAGCCCATGAAGAGCTGGTCCACGACCACGTCGGCCTCGGCGAGCCGGTCGCGCAGCTCGGCCCACGGCCTCCGCTCGAGCACCTCGAAGCTCACCTCCGGGAAGCGCGGGCGCAGCGCGGCGAAGGCGGCCTCGACGTAGCGCGTGCCCTTGATGAGCCGGTTCGTCGGCGCGTGGATCACCCGCCGCGGGCGCCCGCGCGGCGGGGCGAACGGATAGTCGGCCAGGTCGAGGGCCACCGGCAGGTGGCGGGCGCGGGTCGCCGAGGCGTGGAGGTCCGGGGTCGAGACCAGCTCGGCGTCGGCGAAGCGCGCGGCGCTGGCGAGGATGCGCTTCTGACGCGCCGGATGGCAGAACGGGTCGCACTCGGTGCAGGTCGCGCGCGGCTGCGTGGCCAGCATGAGCGCGCGGTCGCGCACGTCGCAGCCGTGGTAGTGGAACACGACCCGCCGCCCGAGCGCCCGGTGGAGCGGCAGGTCCCAGTTGTGGGGCGGGATCAGCGTGCGGCCGAAGTGGAAGTGGTAGACGTCCCAGCGGCCGAGGTTGCGGAGCGTGCTCGCGAGGTAGCCCAGGTAGCGCGGCAGCGGCGGCCGGTCGTCGTAGGGCCGCATCTCGTCCGGGCGGTACTGCGGGAAGCCGGGATTGTAGGCGAGCGAATGGGCCTCGACCCCGAGCCCGCGCAGGGCGCGCGCGAGCACCGAGGCCTGCCCGGCGATCTCGGCCGGCGCGTGGAGCACCCGCAGCGCCCTCATCGCGGCCGCCCGAGCGGGTTCGCCGCGCCGCACCACGGGCACGCCCAGCGGGTCGGGGTCGGCACCGGCGGCGCGAGCACGCTGTGCTCGCCGCACTCGCGGCACACGGGGGTGACGCGGCGCAGGTGCGGCGCGCGGCGGGCGCCCCGCCCCCCCACGCGGCGAAAGGTCAGCACCAGGTTCGCGTCGCGGGCGAGGTCGAGCCCGGTGGCGCGGTGGAGACGCGCCAGCGCGTCGGTGAACGGCCCCTGCAGGCGCTTCGTGCGCGGGTCGTTCATCCACGAGAACCCGGCCGGCACGCGGGCGAGCGACTCCACCTCGCAGCCGCGGGCCTCGAACAGCGACAGCACCTGCTCCAGGTCGAAGCGCTGCTGGTGCTCGATCCGCTTCGCGAACTTCCCCAGCGCGTACTTGGCGAAGTAGCCGGCGAAGCGGTAGAGCCGGTCGTCGAACGACGCCGCGCGCGGCACCGAGAGGTAGAGCGTGCCGCCCGGCGCCGTCACCCGCGCCAGCTCGTCGCAGCAGGGGGCGAGCGCGGTGACGTGCTCGAGCACGTAGTGGCAGACCGTGAGGTCGAACGAGCCGTCGCGGAACGGCAGGCGCGCCAGGTCGGCCCGCGCCACCGCGACGTGCCGGGCCGGCGCCGGCGGTCCGGGCGGGAACTTGATGTCGAACCCGGTGACCCGCAGGTCGGGGCGCCCGCCGTAGCGCCACGACCCCGGGCCGCAGCCGGCGTCGAGCACCCGCGTCCCGGCCGCGGCGGCGGCGATCAGCTCGTGGAGGAAGAGCG
>CAZKQE010000032.1:0-13349 GCA_964554725.1 uncultured bacterium | reverse complement strand
TCAACTGTCGCCGGCGACAGTCACGAGCACGGTCCCCGATGCCGGTCAACTGTCGCCGGCGACAGTTGGCACGCTTGCCCCGGGGCAGGTCGGCGTACGCCCGCGGATGAGCCCGCTCTCACCCGGCCGGTTCGGCCTCCAGGTGACGATCGCCAGGGCCACGTACGACAAGCTCCAGCGCGCCAGGGGGTTGCTCGGGCATCAGGTGCCCTCGGGCGACCTCGCAGAGGTCCTCGACCGGGCGCTCGATGCGCTGATCGAGCGGCTCGAGCGGCGCAAGTTCGCCGCCACGCCGACGCCCCGGGCCGCCGGCGGACGGCGCCGCTCCGGCGACTCTCGGCACATCCCCGCCCACGTCCGCCGCGCGGTCTGGGAGCGGGATCAGGGCCGGTGCACGTACACGAGCGAGACCGGCCGGCGCTGCGAGGCCCGGACCCGGCTCGAGTTCGATCACGTCCAGGCGTACGCGCGCGGTGGCGAGGCGGACGCGAGCGGCATCCGGCTCCGCTGCCGGGCGCACAACCAGTACGCGGCCGAGTGCGCGTTCGGAGCGGGGTTCATGCGCTGGAAGCGCGAGGAGGTCCGATGCGCCGCGGCGGAGCGGTCGGCGAGGGGGCGGTCGACCGGGGAACGAGGCCCCGCGGCGGGGGGATGGCGAGAGGCGCCGGCACCCGGCGAGGGGCCCGCGGCCGCGCGGGGACTCGAGGGCGATGAGGACGGGTCGGGAGGCGATCTCGACGTCGTCCCGTGGCTGCGAAGCCTCGGGTTCCGGGCGGACGAGGCGCGGCGGGCGGCGGCACGGTGCGCCGCGATGCCGGGCGCATCGCTCGAGGCGCGGGTGCGGCTCGCGCTGCGGCACCTGGCGCCGCCGCACCGGAAGGTTCCGGCGGAGGCTGCGACGACGGCTTGAGGCGACCGCGGACCGCGCCGATACCCCGCGAGGGACACGGACCCGCCTACGGGAGGATCGCTTCGATGCGACGCTTCATGCTCGTCATCGCGCTGGCCGCCGCCGGCGTCGCCGGCGGCCGGGGACCCCGCCCGTGTTCCGCGTCGGAACCGGCCTGGCCCTCCGGGGTCGGCTCGACGACGATGACGGGCGAACGCATCCGGACTGCGATCAAGGGATCGGAGTGGGCCACCCGCGTCTGGAAATCGAGCTACGTCGACTACGCACTTGAGTTCCGGCGCTGCTTCGTGAGGGTGACGATGCGACGCGAAGCCGTCGGCGAGACCCTGAGGGTGACCCTGAAGCGGTCGGACCGGGACACGACGTGGCGCGAGGATGGGCGTGTCGACGTCACGATCGTCGAGGAGGCCGGATGGTTCATGGGCCTCGAGGGGGATCATCTCTTCATCGACTCGGGCTGCTGCCCGGGGCCCCGCGGACTGATCATCTACGAGTTGTCGAGCGGCCGGCGCGTCCTCATGACGGATTACCTGAGCTATCCGTTCGAGCCGGCGCTGGTGGGGGGGCGCTGGCTGACCTATCTCGAGGACGTCGCGGATCCCACGCCACTCCCCGACTGTCCCGATGCCACCCGATGGCGCGAAGAGGGATGGGAGATCGGGTTCGAGGAACAGGTCTGGTTCGACCTACGGTCACACCGGAGGGCCCGCTCGGGGATCATCACCTGCAGCACACGGCAATGACCGCACCCGGTGGCTGCCGCGCCGCGGCGCCGCGGCCCTATCGCGGCATGATCAGCGGGCTGCCGTCGGTGGCGCGGGCGCCGTTCGTCTCCTCGCCCTCGAGGACCGCGGGGTAATCGGCCGGCAGTTCGCGCAGCCCCTCGACGAACAGGGGCACGTCGTCGGAGAGCCGCGCCAGCGCCTCGGGGCCCTCGGCGACCCGCAGGATCTCGTAGAGGGTCGTGCGCTGCGCGGGGGTGAAGCCCGACTCGCGGACCAGCGTCTCCAGCTCGGCGACCGTGGTCTTGTTCACGTGACCGGTCGCCAGGTGGACGTTCTCCTCGTAGAGCGTGCCGCCGAAGTCGTCGGCGCCGAAGTGAAGGGCGATCTGCCCGGTCTTCTTGCCCTCGCTGAACCACGAAGCCTGGATGTGGTCGAAGTTGTCGAGGTAGAGCCGTGACGCCGCCAGCACCCGCAGGTACCGCGACGCCCCGGCGAGGTGCTTCACCTTCGACTCCATCGGCGTGTTGCCGCGCTTGTAGGACCAGGGCACGAACGCGGTGAAGCCGCCGGTCTCGTCCTGCAGCCGGCGCACGTGCTCGAGGTGCTCGACCAGCTCGGCGTCGGTCTCGACGTGGCCGTACATCATGGTGGCGGTCGAGCGCATGCCGACGCGGTGCGCCTCGCGGTGGACGTCGAGCCACGCCTCGGGGCCGCCCTTCTTGACCGAGATGCGCTTGCGCACCCGCGGCGCGAGGATCTCGGCGCCGCCCCCGGGCAGCGTCTTCTGGCCCGCCTCGTAGAGCGCCTCGAGCACGCCGCGCAGCGAGAGCCCCGAGACCTCGACCATCTGGTGGATCTCGGGCGCCGAGAAGAAGTGGGGCGTGATGTGCGGGTAGCGCTTCCGCGCCTCGCGGACGATCGTCGGGTAGAACTCCCACGGGATCTCGGGGTTCAGCCCGCCCTGGAGGAGCACGGTGGTGGCGCCCAGCGCGTCGGCCGCCGCCATCATCCGCATCACCCCCTCGACGTCGTGCGTGTAGGCGTCGGGCGCGTTCGCTCCGGGCTTGCGGTAGAAGGCGCAGAAGTGGCAGTCCACCGTGCAGACGTTCGTGTAGTTGGGGTTGGTGTCGATGACGTAGGTCACGACGCGGGGGTCGGTCCTTCGCGCGCGCGCCTCGTGCGCGAGCGCCCCCAGCTCGAGCAGCGGGGCGTCGGTGAGCAGGTGAACGCCCTCGGCGACGCTCAGGCGCTCGCCCCGCTCGGCTTTCGACGCGATGGTGGACCACATGCCGGACGACTCCTCGCGGATGGGCGGGCGGGATCGCCCGCGGCCCGCAGACCATACACGCTGGGCGCGCCGGGCGTCGAGATGGGGCGCCCCGGCGCGGGCGTCGCGGTCTCGACGCGCGTTCAAGCCGGAGCGCCGCCGCGCCGATACCGGGAATCAGCGCCGTCGCGGGCCGCCCGCGCCCCAGGCGATGTCCGGGAGACCACCGCATGCCCCTCCGCGCGATGCACCGAGTCCTTGGCCTGCTGCTGGCCGCGTCCATCGCCATCGCTGCGCACGCCCAGGCCTCCGACTTCCGTGTGCGCGGGCTGCTCGACGTGGTGGCCGCTCCCCGCGGGCTCGCTTACGACGGCAACCTGCTCATCCGCGGCGACTCCCCGTTCGACGCCTACGGACTGCGCGTGTTCGGCGAGGGACGGGCGAGCGAGCGGATCCAGATCCACACCCAGGTCGTCCTGCGCGACGCGGTCGCCCCGTACGTGGACGGCGCCTACGCGCTGTTCACGCCGAGCCCCGGACGCGACCTCCACGTGCTGGCGGGCAAGGTGCCGTGGGCGATCGGCACCTGGGCGCCGCGCACCTACTCGAACCGGAACCCGCTCATCGGCGCCCCGCTCATGTACCAGTACCACTCGACGCTGGTGTGGTACGAGGTGGTGCCGGGCGCCGACGCGCTGCTCGCCACCGCCGGCTCGGGCCAGTACGGCATCAACTACTTCGGCTACACCGAAGGTCGCGGCATGACGCTGGTGGACGACTCCTACTGGGACGTCGGCGTCACGCTGGTGGGGAGCGCGCGGCCGCTCGAGTACGCGCTCGGCCTGACCGCGGGGACGCCGGGCTGGGGCAGCACCTCCCAGGAGGAGAACGGCGGCAAGACGGTGCTCGGCCGGCTGGGCCTGGCGCCCCGTCCGGGCGTGCGGTTCGGTGTGTCGGGCGCCTACGGGCCCTATCTCATCGAGCCGCTCAACCCGCTGCTCCCGGCCGGGCGCGACGTCGGCGACTACCGGCAGCAGCTGCTGCTCGCCGACCTCGAGCTGACCGTCGGACATCTCGAGGCCCGCGCCGAGGGCGCATACAACGTGTGGCAGACGCCGACGGTCGGCGACCTCATCGTGCGCAGCGGCTACCTCGAGCTGGAGTACGCGCTCCCGTTCGGCGCCTATCTCGCCGGGCGCGTCGACGCGATGCGCTTCGGCCGCATCGCCGACTCCGGCGGGGCGTTGCGTCCCTGGGACGCCGACCTCGACCGGTTCGAGACCGGCGCCGGCTACCGCTTCACCCGCGACGTGCGGGGGAAGCTGGTCTACCAGCGCACGCGCTACCCGGTCCCGCCCGACCCCGCGGCGCCGTCCGTCCGTTCGCTGGTCGCGGCGCAGCTCTCGGTCGCGTTCTGACCGCGGAGGCGACCGGCTAGAAGCGCAGCTCCACGCGCACGTCCCCGGCGGCGGGGATCTCCACGGCGCGCGCGATCTCGGGCAGATCGGGATGCCACACGCGCAGCTCGTAGGCGCCCGGCGGCAGGTCGGGCAGCGCGAACGACCCGTCGGGGCGGGGCTGGGCGAACGCGCCGTGCGGCAGCACGAGCACGAACGCCTCCATGTCGGCGTGGATGTCGCAGAACACCTTGACCAGGCCCGGGCGGTCGAACACGACCGACTTCGAACGACCCTGACGGTAGGTGCCGAGGTCGAAGCGTCTCGCGGGCGATAGGCTGAACACGTTGTGATAGATGGGGTCGAGGTTCGGGAAGTCCACCGCCGCCCCGCGCGCCACCGGCACCACCCGCGGCTGGAACGCCTCGTCCTTCTGCGCCAGCCGTGCGCGCGGGGCGGGGCGCGCCGCCAGCGCCGACTCGGCCGCGACCGGCACGCGCGCGCCGTACACGCCCGCATCCGTCACCCGGCCGCGCTCGATGGCCGGCGCCTGGGGCAGCGCCGCGGCGTTGCCGGGGTAGGGCGTGAGCGGCGGCGCGGGGCGTGCGGCCGCCGCGGGGACGGCGACGGTGCCGCGGATCACGCCGGCGTCGGCGTTCGCGGCCAGCGCGAGCAGGACGAGCGCCAGCGGGGTGAGACGGCGGGGGGACATGCGGGCGGCTCCTGGGCGGGAGAGATGGGGCCCGGCGGCCCCGGGCCCGGCGCGCGGCCGACCCGCGGAGTATCGGCCCCGCGGGCCGGCGACTTGAGAGACCCGCGCCGCCCGACGGGCGCGCTCGGGCCCCTCGCGCCGCGCGTCCGGGCCGGCTAGCGCAGCCGCCGTCCCGGCGTGGAGCGCCCGTTCTGATGGAGCACGAGCCGCTCCACCCGCCCGGTGCTGTCGCGCTCGAACGACAGCTGGGCCTCGGTCGCCCGCAGGAAGAAGCGGTCCACCGCCTCCGGATAGACCGGGAAGCGCGGCTGACCGGTGGCCTGGACGAACAGCCGGTCGCCCTCGCGCAGGACCTCGATCGCGAACACCGGACTCAGGGCGTAGGTGCCGGGGTAGTCGTCGAGCCGCCGCGGGTCGATCGGCGCCTCGACGTGCCGCACGATGGGCGTCCGCGGCATCGCCGGGTCCAGCAGGTGGCGGCCGATGTCGTCGGCGTCCACCGCCGAGTTCACGAGCACCACCACGCCGGCCCGCCGCGCGGGGTCGAAGCCGATCCAGCTGCGAAACCCGCCGGTGCCGCCGTTGTGGACCACCATCGGGCCCGCCGGACGCTGGATGATGTGCCAGGTGAGGCCGATGTCCACGGTCGTCCCGCCCGCCATGTTGCGGCGCCGCCGGGTCTCGCGCAGCGCCGCCGACAGGTCGCTGCCGCTCGAGTCGAGATGGGCGGCGAGGAAGCGCAGCAGATCGTCGGCGGTGGAGCGCAGCGCCCCCGCGCCGCCCAGCGCCGGGAAGTCCCAGGGCGGGACCGCGGCGCCGCCCTCGTCGTGACCGGCCGCGAAGCGGGCGCGCTGGCCGGGGCTCAGCGTCACCCGGGTGTCGGCGAGCCCGAGCGGGTCCAGCACGCGTTCGATCAGCAGCTGCTCGTAGCCCTTCCCGGCGCGGTGCTCGAGCGCGTGCGCCAGCAGCCCGACGCCGAGGTTCGAGTACTCGTAGAGCGAGCCGATCGCGCGGGTCGGGCGGTAGCCGGCGAGGAACTCGTAGAGCGCCCCCGTCGAGTAGGCGGCGTAGGGGTTGGCCGGGTCCTTCGCGACCAGGTTGGCGGGCAGCCGCGGCAGCGCGGAGCGGTGGGTGGCCAGGTCGAGCAGGGTGATGTCCCGGCCCTGCTGGGCCGGCACCCGCGTGCCGGGCGGAAGGAGGCTCGCCACCGGCTCGTCGAGCCGCACCTCGCCGCGACCCGCCATCTCGGCGAGCAGCGCGGCGGTGAACACCTTGGTGACGGAGCCGATCTCGAACACCGTCCGCCCGTCGAGCGGTCGCGCCCCCGGGCCACCGGCGGTCCCGGCAGCCAGCACCCGCGTGCGGCCCTCCTCGAGCAGGCCGACGACGATCCCCACCGCCCGCCCCGCCTCGACCCGTTCGACGAGGATCGCCCGCACCGCCGAGTCCGCCGGGAAGTGCGCGGCCAGGGCCGCCGCCGGGCCGCCGCAGACCGCTCCCGCCACCACCAGCAGCGGGGCCACCACGGCCGGGATTCGCGGTTGCCACGCGGCCCCGGGGGGAGCATGCTCGGCGCGCTTCGCCCGGGCCGCCATTCGGGGAGACACGTGATGCACGCCCGCTCCATCCTCCGTTCCCGGCTCCACGCCGTGATCTGCTGTTCGCTCGGTCTGGCCCTGCTCGGCTGCGCCGGCCGGCTGGAAGCCCCGACCCGACCCGCCGGCCCCGAGGACGCGTCCGTCGCCGGCGCGGGGCAGGCCCAGATTGGCCCGCTCGGGTACGCGGCGCAACCCGGGTTCTATCCGCTCCGTTCCGGCAACCGCTGGGTCCACCGCCTGGTCGCGACCTTCCAGATGATCCCGGGCAACGGGGATCCTCCGCCCCGCGAGGTCTACGAGTACACCGTCTACCGCCGGATCCTCGAGCCGATCGCGCTGGACGGCCGCACCTACCTCCCCGAGGAGGTCACCACCGTCGGGGAGACGAGCTTCTGGTCCTATCACGTCCTCTACCGGCAGGACGCGACCGGACTCTACGAGTATCTCGCGATCCGGGCCGACGGGGCGGACGCCGCGGGGAGCGACGGGCTCTCCGCGGCGGCGATCGAGCGCATGATCGCGACCCGTCCGCCCGGCGAGCGCGCGGCGTGGGCGGCGGCCGCCGTGGGGCTGTCGGCGCGGATCGCGGCGCCCGGCGGTCGGCCGCGGGGCGTGGCGTCGCCCGTCGCGCGGCGCCGCTGGCCCTCCACCGCCGGCCCCTACGACCAGACGCGGCTCCGCTACCCGCTCGAGCCCAAGGCGAGGTGGACGGTCGGGGCGTCGTTCTTCCCGGCTCCGCTCGAGGCCGAGCTGGTGGATATCGAATCGCTGGAGTTCCCGCCCGGGTCCTTCAGCGCGCACCGCGTCCGGCTGACCGGCGGATACATCGGCCCGCGGGACTCGGCCGAGTTGTGGTACGGCCCCGCCGGCTTCCTGCAGATGGTCACCCACCTTGAGGCGATCGCGGGCGGCGAGGACGGTTCCTTCGGCGTCTGGGTGTACGACACGCGCGAGACGCTGCTCGAGGCCCGGCTGCGCGGTGGCCCGCTCTCCGAGTGGCGCCCGGACGACGCCCTGCCCGCGAAGTGAGGGTCGATGCCGCGCTCCCGGCCCTGAGGCTCTGTTCCCTCGGCCTCGCGCTGCTCGGCTGCGCCGGCCGGCTGGAAGCTCCGACCCGACCCGCCGACCCCGGAGACGCGGCCGCCGCGGGCGCAGGACAGGCCCGGAGCGGGCCCCTCGGGTCCGCCGCGCAACCCGGCTTCTACCCCCTGCGCCCCGGCAACCGCTGGGTGCATCGGCGCGTCGAGACGGCCACGTTGATCCCGGACACCGGTACGGGCCCCGCGAGTTGGCTGTACGAGTACACCGTCCATCGCCGGATCCTCGACCCGATCGAGACGGATCGTCGCATCTATCTGCCCGAGGAGATGATCTTCGTGGGACCGTCCGGGTCCTGGACCTACGCCATCCCCTACCGGCAGGACGCCAGCGGACTCTACGAGTCCTTCCCGTTGCAGGCCGGCGGGCCGGTCACGAGGGGGGAGGCCGGGCCGGTCGCGCCGCGCGCGCGCGCGATGGAACGCATGATCGCCAGCCGTCCGGCTCACGAACGCGCGGCGTTCACCGCCGCCGCCGAGGACCTGCTGGCGCGGATCGCGGTGCACGAGGACCCGGCGCCCGCGGCGCGGCGGGGCTGGCCCTCGACCGCCGGTCCCCTCGAGCATACCCGGCTCCGTTATCCGCTCGAGCCCAGGGCCCGGTGGGTGATCGCGTCGCAGATCCACCCGACGCCACTCGCCGCCGAGGTGATGGACGTGGAGACACTGAAACTTCCGCCCGGCACTCTCACCGGGCATCGCATCCGGCTCCACGGCGGAACCATCAGGCCGGGGGACTCGGTCGAGACGTGGTACGGCCCCGCGGGCTTCCTGCAGGCCGTCGCGCATTACGAGCAGGTGGTGACGGACGGGCAGGGCCCCCTCGGCACCTGGGTGTACGAATACCGCGAGGTGCTGCTCGAGGTCCGCCTGGTCGGGGGCCCGCTCTCCGACCGGCTCCCGGGCCCCGCCCTGCCCGCGAAGTAGACGGCGCCCGCAGGGCGGAAGGCCCCGCGGGCGCGGGAAGACGTGGTGCCGGACGCCGCTAGCGGCCGTCGCCGTCGAGCAGGTTGCCGAGGCCGCCGAGGATCGAGCCCTGCTCGCGCCCGCCGCCGCCGGTCTGCGGCGCCGCCGCGTAGATGCGGCTCGCCAGCCGCGAGAACGGGAGCGACTGGAGCCACACGCGGCCGGGACCGCGCAGCGTGGCGAAGAACAGCCCCTCGCCGCCGAAGATCGCGGTCTTGATGCCGCCCACGAGCTGGATGTCGTAGGTCACGCTGGGCTGGAGCGCCACCAGGCAGCCGGTGTCCACGCGCAGCATCTCGCCGGAGGCGAGCGTCTTCTCCTCCAGCGTGCCGCCGGCGTTCACGAACGCCCAGCCGTCGCCGGTGAGGCGCTGCATGATGAACCCCTCGCCGCCGAACAGTCCGGCGCCGAAGCGCTTGTTGAACGCGATCCCGATCGACACACCCTTCGCCGCGCACAGGAACGAGTCCTTCTGGCAGATCAGCTCGCCGCCCAGCTCGGCGAGGTGGAGCGCCTGGATCTTGCCCGGGTAGGGGGCGGCGAAGGCGGCGACCCGCTTCTGGCTCGACTCGTTGTGGAACACGGTCATGAACAGCGACTCGCCGGTGATCAGGCGCTTGCCGGCGCCCATCAGCGCGCCCATGAAGCCGCCCTGCTGCTGGCCGCCGTCGCCGAACACGGTGTCGAGCTTGATGCCGTCCTCGATGTACATCATGCCACCGGCCTCGGCGACCACCGCCTCCTGCGGGTCGAGCTCGATCTTCACGAACTGCATGTCGTCGCCGACGATCTGGTAGTCCACCTCGTGCATCGTGGCCATGGTCGCAACTCCTCCTCGTCGCTCGCGCGCGGGGCGCGGGATGTCGTCCACGTTCGTGCCGGCGCCGGGCCGGTCGTCGCGCATTCTACGCGAACCGGGCCTCCGGGGTTGCCGCTGGTCAGGCCGGGGCGGGCGGCCGATAATGCCCGCCCATGCGCCGGACTCCGCTCTCCCGCACCCTCCTGCTCGCCGTGCTGGCGGCGCTCGCCGGGTTCCAGCTGGTGGGCCTCACGGTCGGCCTCGTCACCGCCTCGCGGCCCCGGCACACGGACCTGGGACTGTACGGCCCCGGCCTCGGCGGCCCGTCGGAGCTGGTGCGGCTGCGCGGCCTCGGCGGGCTGCCGGTGGACTCGGTCGCCGGCCCCGCGCTCGAGGCGGGGCTGCGGGCGGGCGACGTCGTCACCCACATCGACGGCGTCGCCACCGCGCGGCACCCCCGGGTCTGGTACGACGGCCGCTTCACCGTCGCTCCCGGGACGACGCTGCGTCTGACCGTGCGCCGCGACGGCGGCACCATCGCGACCGACCTCCGCACCCGCCGGCTCGCCGAGCCGCTGCGCTACCGGTTCGGCGGATCCGGTCCCGACGCCCCGACGATGGACTACCGCGCCTTCCACTGGTGGACGTGGGGACCGGTGCTGTTCATGTCGCTGCTGCTGTTCGCGGTCGGCCTGACGATCGGCATCCTGCGCGGCGCGGAACGCTCGGCATGGACGTTCGCGCTCGTGTTCCTCGGGATCAGCATCGCCACCTCGATCTCGGGCGGCACGCCGCTGCTCCACGTGTGGCCGCCGTGGCTGGCGATGTTCTGGAGCGTCAGCACGATCGCCGGCACCAGCTACTCGATGCCGCTCACCGTGCGCGGCCTGATGGAGTTCCCGACCGCGACCCGGCTCAGCCGCCGGCTGTGGCCGTGGCGCTGGGCGCCGTTCGTGCTGCTCGGGGTCACGGGCGCAGCCGAGATCGTGCTCATGGTCGCCCGCTACTCCGGAGCCTGGGAGCCCGGCGCGCTGGCCGGGCCCGGCCGTCTCGCCGACACCGCCTTCAACGTGTCGCTCGCGATCGGGTTCGCGGCGATGGCCGCGCTGCTGTTCGCACACCGCTTCGAGCCGGCGGGGGCGAACTCGAGCCGCCTGCTGGTGCTGTGGTACGGCGCCATGGGGGCGGTGGCGGGCGGACTGTGGGCGGTGCTGATCCCGGACGCGGTGTGGCTGCGCCTGGCGCGGCCGTTCGGCACCCCCGGCGCCTGGGTCGGCATGTTCCTCGCCGACGTCGCGCCGTCCCTGCTCGTGAGCCTGCTGCCGCTCTCGTTCGCCTACACGATCCTCGCCCGGCGTCTGTTCGGCATCCGCTTCGTCATCCGCCGCGGTCTCCAGCATCTGCTGCTCTCGCGCGGCGTGCTGGTGGTGGATGGGATCGTGCTGTACCTGATCCTCGAGTTCTCGATCCGCCGCGGCGTGGCGGTGCCGGGGATCCCGGGCCCGGCCCTCTCGGGGGTGGTGGCGCTGGTCGTGGTCTCGCTGCTCGCGCTCGTGAACCGCCCGCTGATGCAGGCGCTCGACCGGCGCTTCTTCCGCGACCGCTACGACGCGCGACGGGTGCTGCTGGCGCTGGGCCAGGAGATCTCGCGCCTGCGCGAGCGGGACGAGCTGCTCGAGCGGATCGGCGCCGCGATCCTCGCCGCGCTCCACCCGGCGCGGGCCGTCGTCTATCTGCGCGGCGGCGAGGGCGACCGCCTGCGCGCGGCCTGGTCGTCGCGCGACGGAAGCGGCCGCGCTCCCGACCCGGCCGAGGCCGAGGGTGCGATGCTCGCCGCCCGGCTCGCCGCCGAGGGCGATCGGCCGTGGATCGCGCTCGACCCGCCGGTCCGCGGGCGGGCGCCGGGCGCGATGTGGGACGACGACGCGGGCGGCGCGGGCGACGGTACCGCGCCGGCCGCGACGCCGATCGAGCTGTGCGTTCCGCTCCGCCAGTCGGGCCGGGTCACCGGGTGCATCGCGCTCGCCGTGAAGCGCTCCGAGGAGCCCTACACGTCGGAGGACCGCGAGCTGCTCGCCACGGTGGCGAGCCAGGCGGCGCTGGCGCTCGAGAACGCCGAACTGCTCGACGTGGCGCGGCGCGAGGCCCAGTTCGCGCGCGAGGTCGAGATCGCCCGCGACGTGCAGCGCAACCTGTTCCCGCGCGAGCTGCCCGCGGTGCCGGGGCTCGAGGTGGCGGCCCTCTGCCGGCCGGCGCGCACGGTGGCGGGCGACTACTACGACGTGCTGCGCGGCGCCGATGGCGGGCTGTGCGTGGCGCTCGGCGACGTCTCGGGCAAGGGCGTCGGCGCCTCGCTGCTCTCCGCGGGCGTGCACGCGATGGTGCGCAGCCGGCTGCCCGCCGCCGCGTGCGATCTCGGCCGGCTGCTCGAGGACCTCAACGCCCACCTGGTCGAGAGCAGTGCCGACGGCATGTTCGCCACGGTGGTCGTGGCCGGCATCGAGCCCGGGACCGGCCGCGTGCGCTACGCGAACGCGGGCCATCCGCCGCCGCTGCTGCTCACCGACGGCGGCGCGCGCCGGCTCGACGACGGCGGACCGCTCGCCGGGGTGATCCCCGGGGCACGCTACGTGCCCGGCGAGACGACGCTCGCGCCCGGCGACCTGCTGGCGATCTACAGCGACGGCGTGACCGAGGCGGAGGGTCCGGGCCGCGGGCTGTTCGGCGAGGAACGATTGCTGGCGGCGCTCATGGATGCGCGCGGCGTCCCGGCCGGAGAGGCGCTCGAGGCGGTGCTGCGCGCGGTCGAGGCGTTCTCGGGAGGTGGCGAACCGGCCGACGACCTCTCGTTGATCGTGGTGCGGCGGCTGCCGTAGCGGGCGGAGCGCGCGGAGCGGGACCCCGCCGTCACTCGCCCGCGATCAGCCCGTGCTCGGAGAGCAGCGCCTCGAAGCGCTCCATCCCCTTCAGGTCCTCGGGGCCGAGGCGGTAGTGGAAGCGGCGCAGGTAGGCCTCGGTCTCCTCGGCGCTCCAGCCGGGATCGGTCTGCTGTCGCGCCACGGTCGGCAGGTCGGCGAGGCCGGCGGCGAGCGAGCTGTCGAGGAACGCCCCCAGCTCGGCCTTCACGTCGTCGGCGAGCGCGCGTCGCACCGCCCACACGGCGTAGACGAACGAGAGCCCGGTCCACTCGAGCCACTCGGCGCCCAGGTCGAGGGTGTGCGTGAATCCCTCGGGCCGCTTGTGGCGCATGCGCATCGCCTGGTCGCCGATCATCAGCAGGGCGTCCGCCTGCGCCGGCTCGAGCCCGCGCACGTAGCGCACGCCGGCCAGGCCGTGCCGCACATCGAGCAGCAGCCGCAGCAGCCGGATCGAGGTCGAGGTCTCGGGGGTGACGGAGACCAGGGCGCCGGCGAGCGCCGCCGCCGGGCGCCGCGAGAAGAGCAGCACCGACTGCACCGCGCCGCGGGTCGCCACCCCCATCGCCGGCGTCACCATGACGAACCGGTCGCGCAAACGCAGGTAGTCGCCGGTCGCCATGAGACCGAGGTCCACCCCGCCCGACTCCGCCTCGCGCCCCAGCTCGCGCGGGACGAGGTTCCGCACCGCGAACGGCGCGTCCTTCCACAATGCGTAGAAGGGCGCGGCGTTGGCGTAGGGGATGCGGGCGGCGACCGTGGCGGTGGTGAGCTTCGAGGCGGGCGACATGGGACGGGGAAGATACTATGCCGCGGGGACCGTGTTAAGGTGCCGCGCGGTCCCGGCGGCGCCGCGAGCGTCGTGCGCGCCGCGCGCCGCGCCCGGCGCGCGACCGTCCCGGCCAGCCCGTGAGGTCCGTCCTGCGCTCCAGCCCCCGCTCCAACGCCGCATCCGCCGGCGCT